>DAOUUD010000227.1 GCA_030668345.1 Candidatus Cloacimonadota bacterium
ACCACTAATTCCGAATACAGATTTTAAAGGCAGTGTAAATAAAAAATGGGGATTGATAATTAATGGAAAGATCTAACAGATCGAATTTTAAAATTCATGAAGATCCGATCTATTTTCGAGAAGCGGTGATTTCAATGGCTCAAAGATCCGGATTTCTTTCGAGTATGATTGAGAAGGATTATTACTGCTCTCTGATACTAGATTATCTTTATCAGGACCCAAAAACAAATCTTGTGTTCAAAGGTGGGACCTGCTTAAGTAAGGTTTATGTAGATTTCTACCGAATGAGTGAAGACCTTGATTTTGTAATTCCAGCAAAACCGGAGATTTCAAGGAAAGATCGAAGTCGACTTATTAGACCAATAAAAGAACAATTAGCTGATATCATTGATACGAATAAGTGCTTCAATATTTATGAAGAGTTCAGAGGGTACAATGAATCAAAACAGTATATTGGAACTTTGTCTTATCATTCTGTTATTGAACCTGAGAAGAAACCCGGAAAGATCAAGATCGAGGTTGGAATGCGAGAAGAGCTTTTAAGAGATGCTATCTGGCAGGATACTTCTACTTTATTGATCGATCCTTTTAGCGAGCGCAAAGTTATATCAGATTTTAAAACGCAATGTTTATCACTTGAAGAATTATTCGCGGAAAAATTCAGAGCTGCTCTTACCCGTAAAGAACCTGCTATCAGAGATTATTTTGATATATTTTATGCGTTGCGTAATCTTGATATTAATTTTGAAAGTGACAACTTTTTAAGACTGGTTAAAAAGAAATTGGGTGTACCGGATAATAATCCTATCTCTATCAATAAGATAAGGAAAAAGCAATTACAAAATCAGATCAAGAGCGAGCTTAAACCTGTGCTTAGGGATCTGGATTTTAAGCAATTCGAGTTCGAATTAGCATATGATCTTGTGGAAAGAGTGGCACAAAAACTATAAGAATAAAATTAACTTAAAAATAATTTAAACATATTGAAAAGATTCCGTGTCATAGTAGGTGAGAGGAAGAAAATGAAGTGGACGGATCATGATTTGATTGCAGCATATAGAAGTGGTGACCTGGATGCTTTCCAGGTGTTTTACGGAAGGTACAAGGATGCGCTCTATACTTTTCTACATAATAGATGCAGGGCAGATGCCAGCGATCTCTTTCAGGAAACATTTATTAAGTTCATCGATGCTGTTGCTCAGAAAAAAATCACTAATCCTAAAGCTTATTTATTTCAGATAGCTATGAACCAGATACGCAATACCAGCCGCAAAGCAAAAATAATTTCTCTCAGCGATGAGTTTGATATTCCCGATATAGAGAGTGAAGAAGATGAAATTGTAAGCGAAGAGACCTTTAAGGAATCATTATCCTATCTAGCCAAAGAAAAACCGCTTTTCTATGATGTCCTGCATCTTCACATCTTTGGTAAAATGACATTTGAAGAGATAGGAAAATTGAAAGAGATGAGCAAAGATACGGTTGCATCACGTTATCGTTATGCTCTAAATTATTTAAGAAAGTTTCTACAGAATGATCAGCTTCAAGCTAAGGAAGGTTAATAATGTTTAAGGATCAAATACTAAAAAAAGGTATGCATAAAGCACCGGAAGAATTGGAAATTGATATTCTGCTCTATGCTGCTGAAAATATAGAAAATGAAGAGATACCGGAATCTGAATTGAGTGACTATCTGAGCTGGTTGCCATTTGCCGGCACACTGCTGTTAATGAGAGATCTTCTCTCTGGACAAAAGATCAGAATTAGTCCGGTTTTTGAAATTTAAAATAAAAATATTTGGAGGAAATATGAAAAGTAAACACAAAAAACTTATTCCGCTGTTCATTCTCTTGGGAATTGGAGTAGCATTTCTTGTAGGATGGGCTGTACAGTTGTTGTGGAACGCAACGATCACACCGATTTTCAGTTCAACACCAATTACATACTGGCAAGGGATTATGCTCTTGCTGTTGTTCAAGATCTTATTTAATTCTAATTATAATGTTCATAAAGAACATCACAAGAAAATACATCACGCCCATCCGGAGTTCATTCATAGACATCTCAAGGGAAATAAAGAAGAAGAAGATGTAAGTTCTGAAACTTGTTAACTTTAAGTGTAAAAAATAAGCCTTTCGAACCTAAATTCGAAAGGCTTATTTTTAAATCAATTTTTGATGCTTATCTCTACAATGGCTGACTCTCAATATGAATCGTTTCCTGATACTCAGAACTGTCAAAGGCCAGGATCGGTAAGAAAATAAAGGGAAGAAACAACATCCCAGCTTCAAAAATGGATCCTTTCCCAAATGCTTTAGCAATATCTAACATTATGACACACGCAAAAAAAATATTTACAAATGGAATTAGCAATAAGAAGATCCACCAGAGTGGTCTGCCGGCAATTTCCAGTTGCAGGATAATGTTATAAATCGGGACAATGCATCCCCAACCGGGTTTCCCTGCTTTCATAAAAATTTTCCACATAGCAACGAGCATGAAAATGATTATTGCGAAATAAACAATCCGAAAGACTATTTCGGGTCCAGCACTAACATCCGAAGCATACATATTATCAAACATATTTCCCTCCTTTAATTTCTATGAATGAAATATCGAGTCATTTTGTTTGAAGTCAAGAATTATCTTTTAATTAATAGATGATTATCTTCGGCCTAGTAACTCCTGCTCTGATCTGAGTGTGTCCATTAATGTAGATATTTTTACCATTATTTTCCGCAAAAGTTTTTTTGTAATTCTCATTCATTTCGAAATTTCCAAATCCTTCTGTAAGTATAAGCGGGAAGGGTATATCTTCATTTCCGGTCAGGGCAACTCCGATCTCTTTACCGATAAATTGAACAAGATCAACACTGTTAATCGAGGGAGCAA
>DAOUUD010000063.1 GCA_030668345.1 Candidatus Cloacimonadota bacterium
TGGATAAAAGCCCTGAAATCCGCTTCGAGTTCATGGGGAGATGAGTCGAATTTGTAAAGAGCCAGTTTTTCATTTTCAGCTTTGAAATCTAACTGCTCATTGGCATCTATAAAGATGGGAAGTTCGGTAAAGAAATTGAAATTCTGATTTTCTTCGTTGATATAAAAACCCTTTTCGAGGACGATAGAAACTTTCCTTTCTTTTCCGGTTTCATTGGGAAAATAACGGAAATCGTTAACTTTGATAACTTCCGAATTTCCATCAATTTCTATGTTCATTACAGTAGCATTATCTTTCCACTTTTTGCCCATGGGACGTATCACCAATCCGAGTTTTTCGAAACACTCTTCCGTAAGCAGCCGTGAGGCAAGGTTTTCATTGACAGCGCTGAGCTTTCCCAGGTGAGGAGAGATAAAATGTTTATCTTTCCAGATCTCGGTAATGCCTTCCGGTTTGAAGCCGTCGTAGATTATAGCCAGTGCCTGCCGATTGTTATCGGTGTGTGCCAGAACACCGCCGGAACCGATGAGAATATTGATGTCATACATGTGGAATTTCCTGCTTTCCAGAGCTTTTTCAAAATAGAATGTTTCTGTAATTTTTTCCAGATCACGATGCTTTTGTGCTAATTTATCCAGGAATCCGATCTGCTTTGTATTGAAATTCATTTCCATATGTTGTTTTTTGGACATCAATATCGCTTCCCGGGCAACTGCATGTTCTATTGCATTCTGGTATTGGTCGGTGGGATTGTAGGTGGGATACAGCATTTTGTTAGCAATATAATTAAGAATATAATTTTCCTCGAAATTATCCGGCAGCCATTTCTTTACATTTTCATATCCGGTATCTTTCAGAACGTTCGAGATGCTGTAACTCATACCATAGTTGGCGCTCACGGTACGAAAATATTCTCCCAGGATATTGGAAAAAATATCGGTGGTAGCTCCCCCGATATCGACGGTCATCACGTTCTCATCGAGTTGCTCGCTCACCAGTTGCAATGAGCGGATCACACCGGTGGGAGTGGGAATAATATCATCCGCCACGCGTGTTTTGAGCCTGGCATATCCGGGAGCCTGTTCCATCACGTTATCCATGAAAAGCTTATGGATCTTTTCGCGAGCCGGTTGCAAGTTTTCATCAGTCAGGGTGGGGCGAAGGTTGGGGACAATATAGAGATCGAATTTTTTCTGGAATAATCCGGCAATAAATAATTGAGCGTCTTTATTTCCTGCAAAGACAAGTGGGATCTCATCTTTATCTCCGAATTTCGGCTTGGGATTAGCTAACTGCAGGATCTCACCCAGTCTGAGGATGGAAGCAATTGCACCGCCATCCACACCACCACACATCAGGATAATATCCGGGTGCAGGATAGCCATTGCCGTCATCTGTTCCAGGCTGCTGCGTTTATCATCGATGGCAAAAGTATCCAGGATAACTCCCCCTGCGCCGTAAGCTGTACGCTTGCCGCTGCTGGCAGAATCGAACAAAGTAAGCCCAATAACTAGTATCTGCAAGCCGCCGCCGGCACTGGATGTGGAGATATAAAGCGTATCCTCGTTAAGCTGGAAATTATTGGCAGAAGCATCGGGTTCAAGAAGCGAAACAGCAGCTTCCTTTTCCAGTTTTTTTACTGCTTCAAAAACACCGATGTTAACGTCTTCTGTTGGTTTTTCCACGGTGGTGGCTGCTTGCTGCAAACCGGCAATTTTGTACTGTGAATCATCTTTTTGCAAAAGCAGTGCTTTGGTGGTTGTGCTGCCTACATCGGTGATGATTATCTTCTTTTTGGAAAGCATCATTTTTTCTTTTTGAGCCCAGAAAGGAATTTTTGCCACGTTCTCCACAGCCATTTTTTCTGCTTCATCCTCGGAAAGAGCCATCTGCCTGATCAACTGTTCTTTGGTTTCTTTAATGATGTGAGAATATCTTTTCCGATAACCGAATTCATCTGTACACTGGCTGCAATAATCGCTTCCGATCTCTCCACCGGAGAAATCTTCGGTATCTTTCATCACTTTGCCACAACTTTTACAGACGTAAATTTTTTTCATTTTTCCTCCTTTAAGGATTGATTTTTAAACACCATTGTGCTGCTTTTTTCATCAGATCCCAATCTGAACCGTAATCATTAATTTTTTCCACAGCCGGTGATCCATCCCGTTCGCTGTCTTCTTCAAATTCCGGATGAGTTCCGATGATGAATACTCTTCCTATCCCGTATTCGAATGCTGCAATAGATGGCTGACCACCGATGTCATATCTGCCTAAGATTTCTATTTCAGCACTTTCATTAGGTAGGAACATGGGACCGTAGCAATAACAGATCCAGGTTGTATCAGGTTCGGTTTGGGTGATGGGATGAGAATTATTTACTATATTTGTTTTACACATTTTACAATGAGGGAAGGGAGCGATTTCATCGATTGGTCCCCGGGTTATTCCCGGAAATATTGCCAGAGAGTTCATGAGCAGTTGATTTCCCTGCCAGAATACTTTTTCACCTGTAAAATAAGCTCCTCCGCAGATTCCGATATAACCTCCACCATTATGAATGAAATTCCTTATTTTCTCCATTCCTTCAGATGAAATATCCAGGGCGTATTGATACATATCACCACCGGGAAAGCAAATAATATTGAATCTGTTAAGGTTGCTATTATTGATTGAATCAGCTTTTACCAATGTGACTTCATAGCCCATCCACTCAAACATTTTAGTGGTAGCCAGAATACACCCTTCATCTGCACCATTGTCGGAATAAAGAGCAATTTGAGGAATATTATTCCCGGTCTGTTGAATTTGACAACCAGAGATTAACAGTAAAATAAACAAACCAATAACAGATAAATTAAATAACTTTTTTCTTAGCATTTTTCCTCCAGATTTTTTATGCAGGGAGCAAGAGATTTTTTAATGTTTTTATTATTGATGTTTTGAATTTTTCGATCACACTTCCTTCTTTCACAAAGATCGATTTCAAGCTTAGATAATAATTAATTGTTCCGAAAAGAAACATAACAGCGGAAGTTACATCTATATCCCGGTATTTTTTTTGTTCTATTCCCAGCGTCATTGCTTTATGAAAATGACCCCGGATGATGGAATCGCGGAAAAGGATTTTTCTTCTCAGTTCCTCATTATAGAAGGGAAGCTCCCGTGCCAGTACAGCAAAAAGTTCTTCGTCTTCCTGCAGAAGATTCAGGTATTGAAGAAGCAGTTGTTCCAGGTCAGCGGCTTTGGCTATCATTTGCCGGATGGCCAGGTTGATCTCTTCCAGTTCCTTATCAAGTATTTCTACTATGAGGGCATCTTTATTTTTAAAATGCAGGAAAAGGGTGCCGTGTGCTATGCCGGACCTTTCGGAAATTTCGGAAGTTGCTGTATTTAAGAATCCCTTTTTCACAAACTCCTGTTTAGCGATTTTCAGGATATGTTCCCGCGTTTTCTGCTTCTGTAACTGTCTTTTATTCATAGCAACTCCTATTTAAATGAGTAGACAGTCACCGAGTTAAAAGTCAGTGAATATTTTGTCAATTGTTTTTTTTGAAATAATTAAAAAAAGTCGGAGTAAAGTGTAATTACAATCGTCTTATAAATTAAATTCTTTGATCTTTCTGGCCAGGGTGTTGCGGTGGATACCCAATATTTTGGCAGCTTTCAACTGATTGTCACCACAGCTATCAAGAACCTTTCTGATATGCTCTTTTTCCCTTCCTGCCAGAGATCGGTCACCGGATTCTTCACTCTCTTCCAGGCCAGGGAAAGCATCATCCAGATTTTCTATGGTGATTAAGTCATTTCTTGCTAAGGTAACCAGCCGGGTTACGGTATTCTGCAATTGGCGGATATTTCCCGGCCAGTGACAGGAAACCATTTTCAGCAGAGCTTCGGGTGAGAAACTGATACTATCTTTCATATTGAGTTCTTCCAGGAAATGGTCTATCAAGAGGGGAATATCATCTTTCCGTTCGCGCAGTGGCGGCAGGTGAATGGGAACAACATTCAAACGGTAATAAAGATCTTCCCTGAAACTGCCTTTAGCGATCTCATCCTCCAGGTTTTTATTAGTAGCGGCAATAATGCGCACATTCACTGTTTTGGGTTTGGAACTTCCGACCTGTTCGAAGGTCATGTTTTGCACTACACGCAGAAGCTTTACCTGAATAAGCGGAGAAATATCACCGATCTCATCCAGAAAGATAGTGCCCCCGTCAGCCTCTTCGAAACGCCCTTTACGATCACTGACAGCGCCTGTAAAGGAGCCTTTCAGGTGACCGAAAAGTTCACTTTCCAACAGAGTATCCGGCAGGGCGGCACAGCTCACGATCACCAGTTTGTGCTGTCGGCGCGGGCTGAGCTTGTGAATTATCTCGGCGATCATCTCTTTGCCGGTTCCACTTTCGCCTGAAATGAGTACGGTAGCAGAATTGGCAGCAACCCGCTCTACAATGCTCAAAATATCCATGATCTTTTTGCTTTTACCCACAAAGGTAGCCGAGATACCCAGTTCAGGAATTTTATAGAGCAGGGCACTGCTCTCTTTTTGAATCTCCATCTGGGAGCGGATCGTCTTGATCTTGGTGAGCAGTTCCTGCAGGTTGACCGGTTTCAGGATGTAATCCATAGCACCTTCTTTGATGACCGAGACAGCATCGTTCACATCGCTGAAAGCAGTTATAATGATCACAGCAGCTAACGGATTGATACGGCGTACAGCGCGTAATACTTCTAATCCGTTCTTACGTGGCATGCGAAAATCGGTTATCACGATATCTACTAAGTTTTCCTTGAAAAGGTGAATACCTTCCTCACCATCTTCTGCGCTGATCACATCAAAACCGTTTTTGAATAGAAATCCTGCCAGTATCTCTCTTTGATTCTGATTATCTTCCACCAACAATAAACGCATTCTTACTCCTGCTTTTCCGGTAATTCGATCCTGAATTCCGAACCTTTCTTACTAACGCTCTGCACCGAGATATGTCCTCCGTGTCCTTCGATTATCTTCTTGCATACCGCCAGCCCGATGCCGCTGCCAGAATCTTTCGTAGTGAAATACATATCCCATATCCGGGACAGGTTTTTAGTAGGAATTCCGCAGCCATTATCCTGTACACTGATTACCAAATTATGCTTTTGCCTGCTGCAAAAAATAATTATTTCCTTTTTACCTTCTGAAAGATCAAAAGCTTCCAGAGCATTCTTGATCAAATTTATTAAAACCTGTTTCAGTAGTTTTTCGTCAAGCGAGAAGATCTTTTTTTCCTGAGTTTCAAACTTGATCTGAACACCACCGGTATTACTACTGAACAGATCAACCACTGCAGAGATGATCCGGTTCACATCCACCGGGATTCGCCTGATCTCCAGTTGGCGGGAGAGTGATAAAAACTGTTCGACGATCCGGTTCAGCCGTTCCATCTCAGAATAAGAAACTTTAAACAGATCGGCAAATTCCTCACTTTTCTCCTTCACTTCAAATTCAAGTTGCATTCTCTGCAGGATCATATAGATAGAGTTGAGAGGATTTTTGATCTCGTGCGCCACCTCCCCGCCCAGCCGGGCGATCTCCACCATTCTTCTGCTGGCATGCAACTCCTCTCTGGAGCGTTGTAGTTTTTTGTAATTCCGATAAAAGAGATATTCCAGGAAAAGAGAGAACAGGAAAATGAACGAAAAGATTAAAAGTATTACATTTTTACCTGCCTGAGCGCGTTCAAAACGTTGCAGACTCACTCCCAGACGGATCACCCCGAAATCATAGCTTTCCAACAGGAAAGGGCTTACTGTTTCCAGGATGGTTCTATCCTCAAACACTGTGAACCTGGAGTTAACCTGTTGAGAGCGGTAGATTTTTTTAAGAAATTCATCATCCTGCAGCCGTGGTAGAGTTGTTATGTTGGAGGTAGCAGCTATAATACCCAGTGTGTCTTGTATGATAACGTAAAGTGCATGTTCGTCGGAAGGTATTCGATCTGAGTTTTCCAACAGGGAACCCTCCACAAAATCGATCATACCGGATAGAGAGATATCTCTGGTGCTCTCCAGCAGAACGCTGTCGCTGACAGCTCCTACAAAATAGAGAGTCGGCTTTTTCCTGATCAGTATCCTGCTGCCGAAAACCTGGTTGGTATCAGCCGGCACAGCAAGTACTAATGTTTCTCCCACCTGCAGTTCCAACAATGAAAGATCGTGGGGATATATACCACGGTAGAGATTGGAATTGATCACTCTGCCTAGCGGATTGATAAAAGAGAGTTCCAGCAGATCATATTTCCTGCAAAGCTGCTGTAGCTGTTGGGTGGTAATTTGCTGCTGATCTTGTATTATTTCGCCAGCCAGTTCCAGTCGTGATAAAAGCACTTTCTCGATCGTTTCGCTGGCAAAAATATTATTGATAATAGCTTTTTTCAGTATATTCAGAAAGAGTAGATTATGCAGTTTTTCCTCGGTCAGTTGCTGCCGCGTGCTCCGACTCTGGATATACAGTAATGTCAGCCAGCCACAGATGATGATAGCTGCCAGCAGGAGCAGTATTACTTTCAATCTTTTTTCAGAGATCATTACAACTTCCTTTAGCGCGTCAGGATATCAAATTGGAATTTTAAACCAGCAACAAATTCAAAGGCAATTTCGTTGTCACTAAATATTGTCTGATAAAATCCCTCGGCATAGGTCATACATCCATCTGCCCAGAGCCAGTCTGCATAAAAACCTGCCAGAAAATTGATCTCGGAATAGGGCTGTTCCACCGCTGTTGCCAGATAATCTTTGCTGGTAAATGCCAGCCATGGTTTAAAGAGCAGATCGTTTTTTTCTAGAGTATACTCAATGGTGAATTTATGCATATTATAAGAAAAGAGATCGAATAATTCTTCGCTGGGATAGAGTAGTTTATTTTCCTTATGTATATTATAATTGAAAAAATAAGTGAGGTTTAGTCCGGAATAATTACCCGCCGGGAAAGAGAAGGTTATTTGATAATTAACCGCCAGCAGTGGAGTGAGGTCTACAAAATGTTTGGTGGCAGCATTAAATTCATGGTGCACTGAATAAGTTTCCAGGAATTTTTTAGTGATGAAATAGGCGTTAAACTCCAGGTTGGAAAAAGCATCGTTTTGGGGAAAGGAACTGTTCCTGCCCCAGAGGCCGTATTCGCTGAAATCGGTTAAAAATTCACGTTGACGAAAGAGTTGAACAGCAGCCTGCGTCACATCTAAACTGTCGCGTTCATCATCCAGATAGTGACCGGATATGCTGAAATTAAGCAGAGGTAAAGTGCGTTCATAGATCGCACCTGTATGCCATTTGGAAAGTGAATCCAGATTTGTAAATGAGTATACAGAACCATCTACAGCTAACCTGGAACCGGGCGTCTGCAGTTCACCGGAAATTGTCGTAAAGAGTTTTGTTTCCGACTCCATTGCAAATTGTTTTTCTATTTGCATCCCGCTGCCTGCTTCCGAAAAAATGAGCAGTTCTTCAGCTGCCTGAGCGAATGACGAAAAGCAGGCAAACAGGAGTAATATAAGGAGATTTCTAACCGCCATTACCTCCGCCGCTACCGGAGCCATGGCTGCTACCCTGTCCCGGAGTATTTTGACCGCTTTGACCTTTGTGCCATTCATGGCAGGAACCGCTGCGGAAAACCTTACCGGAGAGCTGGCGGTTGCGTCGCCAGTTACGATGTCTTTCCTGGAAATTGCGATCGTCTGCTATACCATCGCCGTTCTTATCTACAAAAACATCCTGCTCTTCTGTGTCGTCTTGATGGATCTTTTCACGGGTTCTGATCCTCTCTCTCTCCTGCAGTTTTAACTGCTCTTTTGTCTTTACCCGCAGTGAATCTTCCGCGAAGAGGGTAAGGGCAAAAAGAATGATAAGCACCATAATTCTGGCTTTCATATCCACTCCTCCGACAAATTAATTATTGTCGATTTTTTTAAGGCAAGTTTTTTATTTATAAATTTCATAGCAGGAAGAACAGACTCTTCCTGCTTTAATTTACCTTCCACCTCTATTTTTTTATGCCTGAAGTAAAAGCAAGCAGCGTGCCAAACCGACAATGCGTTGCAAAATAAGGGATTAGATGAAAATAGCAACTGCAACTCTGCTCTCTTTTAGGGCAAAAGATTAATTTTGATGCACCAGATCAGGGCAGTCTGAAAAAGGGATAGAATTTTTTCCTTTTTTTCATTCTGACAAAGTTAATCTCTGCTGGTAAGTTGCTTTAGAAAATGCAGGCTGAATTGAATGAAAAAAAATGTAGCAGTTTGACTTGACACAATGAATTTGTCATAAAAAATAACCTGGTTTTAAAAAGAGAAAAAATGCTAAAAAAGGGATTTTAATGGCTTTTGTTCATTTGCATAACCACACACAATACAGTTTACTGGATGGAGCCTGTCGCGTAGATAAAATGGTGCTGATGGCCAAGCAGTATGGTATGCCGGCTGTGGCCATGACCGATCACGGCAATATGTTCGGAGCTATCGATTTTTATACAAAAGCCAGGAAAGAGGGTATCAAACCGATCATCGGTATCGAAACATATATCATTAGCGGTGATCTGGATGCTCAGGAATCTAAAAAGGAGATCCGGCATCATCTCATTCTGCTGGCCCAGAACCTGCAGGGCTATAAGAACCTGATGAAACTCTCATCCAAAGCTTATCTGAAAGGTTTTTACTATAAGCCCAGGATCAATAAAGAAATGCTGCAGAAATACTCTGCTGGTCTGATCTGTCTTTCAGCCTGCCTGAAGGGAGAGATTCCTCATCTTCTGTATAATAAGAAAATCGAACAGGCTCAGGAAGTTGTAAATTTTTATAAAGAGACTTTTCCGGGCAGATTCTATCTGGAGATCCAGGATCATGGCTTGGAAGAAGAGAAAATCGTGCAACCTCTTCTGATCAAGTTGGCTCAGGATACAGATACACCCCTGGTAGTTACCAATGATTGTCATTATCTCCAAAAAGAGGATGCCGAAGCACATGATGTGCTACTCTGTATTCAAACCGGTAAAACCTTTTCCGATACTAACAGGCTCAAA
>DAOUUD010000132.1 GCA_030668345.1 Candidatus Cloacimonadota bacterium
AGCCCGAACGATACAATAGCGGGATCTTTGCAGAATTATTCCAAGAATGAGTGCGATAAATACATGCCAGCCCAGAATTTTCGATAAGGAAGTTCCTTTCCCTGTATAATTGCTGAAGATAAACAAAACAACAGCAATAAGAATCCATCCAAGCCATCTTTGCCAACCGGTTTTCTTTCCTGTTCCCGGAAGTAATGTGCAAGATTTTCCCATGCTCATTTTAGGCAGTGCTTCCATCTCCCATAAAAGATACTTGAGAGCTACGATAGTTCCCAGCATAAATCCGAGAGAAAGGAACAAAGCTCCTCCGGAAAGTGCTGGAACTCCACTGAAGAATCCACCGGTTGTACAACCGATACCAATAGTTGCTCCAATTCCCATCAAAGCACCACCAATAAGACCTTTGACAAGTTCACCGACAGGAGCTACTTTAATACTGAATTCTTTTGAGAATAAAGATGAAATAAACGCTCCTAAAATGATAAAGATATTCAGTAATGCAACTGTGTGCAGATTTATCGGTGTGCTTGTTCCGAGACTTTTTGCTCCGAGGCTTTGGAAAAGATTCTGTCCAATATTTACATAACCTCCGCTTGCACCCCACGGATATTTGATCACGAAAAGAAGAATATTCAATAATGCCAGCAAAATTCCACCAACCCACATAGGCCAGGTTTTGCCGAACAGTGTATCGAATAATTCTCTTAAAACTCCTTTTTTAAACACGGGTCACTCCTTTTTACTTTTTCTTAATATAAAATTTAAAAGTACCACCATCTTCAGCCTGCTCAAGAAAAATGTTCCCTGTTTTTTCGCACCAGGCAGGAACATCGGTTTTAGAACCGGGATCAGTTCCCAGAAGTTCCAAAACTTCACCACTGTTCATTTTCTTGACCGTTTTGGCTAACTTAATGATCGGCATCGGGCAGGAAAGCCCTTTACAATCTAAAGTTTGATCTACTTGCATTTTACCCTCCTTTTTTATTTATGCTTTACGCTTTTTATTTTACCATTTTATTTTTATTTCTTTTTCCAATTTTGTTTTAATTTTATCATTTAATTTTTTATCCGGATGCAATTTCTGATTGATCAGTTCGCAACGCAAATCCTGAACAAATTTATCAAGTTCCCTTGCTTTTAGATAACGTTCTTTGGGAATATAACCTTCTTTTATAGCCATATCGCGTAGGACATCGAGAACATCAGAAAATTTAACTCCCTGCGGACAAAGAGCATAGCAGGTATAACATCTTGAACACATCCAGAGAAGATCAGACGATAATACTTCTTTTTTCATCCCCAAAATGCACATCCTGATGAGCTTTCGAGGATCATAATCTTCATGAACTTCCGCAACAGGACAGGCAGCAGTGCAGGTGCCACAAGTGAAACATCTTTGAAAATGTTCTGCTCCCGGCATAGATGCGATCTCATTCTTAAAATTGGCATCCATTTCACTTAATATAATTTTATCTTTAGCCATCCATTTCTCCTATAAATTTAATATTTAATATTGAAAATTGAACATTACTTCTCAATGGCAGTTTTTCTTGATGAGAAAAAAATTGCCGTTAATTCCTTTGCTTCTTCAAGTAAGGATGATATTATTTTTTCCATAACTAATTTTTCTTCTATTATGAATTCCAAACCAGAAAGCAGATTCATCAGCTTCTTCCAAAACGATACTAATTTTTGCTGTGAAACTCGCTTTTGATTGAGCCAAACAGACTGCACGATAATTTGTTGCAACCGATGTCGAGCATCTGATTAATTGCTTAGAAATATGAATCCCTAATGTCGTTTTTGGCAATGATAATGCCAATTTGACCCATCGATGTGCAAAAGTTTTCGTTCTTTCTAATAATTCTTCTTTATTCATAATTCTTTTTATAAATATTCATTTTTCAATATTCAATTCTATCCACAGTGTAAAGACTTTTCTTTCAATCTCTATTAAATAATATTCAATATTCATTTTTCAATATTCAATTTTATAACGCTTCTGGGATTTTTTTTATTTCTTCATATGAAAACACCGGACCATCGATACAAACATACTTTGATCCAATATTACATCTGCCGCATTTCCCGATTCCACATTTCATTCGTCTTTCCAAAGAGGTATAAATTTTCTCATCGGGAAAACCAATTTCAGTGAGAACCGGAAGAGTGTATTTTATCATAATTGGAGGTCCGCAAACTACACACCAGGAAGTTGGATCGAGAGAAACTTCTTTGGTTACCGTTGGCACAAACCCGGTAAGTTTATCCCAACCTTTAACCGGATTATCAATTGTAAGGTGCAATGTAAGATCATCGCGTTTTTCCCATTCTTTTATTTCCTCTTTATAAATGAAAAGATCGGGATTCCTGGCGCCGTAAATCACGGTTATCTTTCCGTAATCAGCACGATTATCAAGCATATAAATAAGAAGCGAACGCAATGTTGTGAAGGCAAATCCACCGCCGATTATCACTACATCCTGTCCTTTGAACTTTTCAACCGGATACCAGTTTCCGAGTGGTCCACGAATTCCTACAATATCGTCTTCCTGAAGGTAATGAATTTCGTTCGTAACCGAACCAGTGCGGTTTACCGTGAATTTAATAATATCTTCTTCTGTGGGAGAAGAAGCGATCCCAAAGGGAGATTCACCTTTTCCTAAAATTGAAAATTCACAGAACTGACCCGGTAAAAAATCGAACTTATCTTCTTTATTTATATATGACAGATCAAAGGTCTTTAATGTTCTGTCAGGACTTTCCATATAGATCTTTTTCACCTTCATTTGAAATGGAATATATGTGTTTTTCATTTATTCCTCATTGTTTTTGCTCGTTCCCAAATTCTATTTGGGAATGCATTATTATTAAAAACTCTATTTTGACTATTTACGAAACAAAGTTTCGTGTTCAATTGTGTTCCCAAATGGAATTTGGGAACAAGAGAAATTCGATAGCGTACTCCCAAAAAGAAGTTTAGAAACAAACAAATTTTTATAAAATAATAATTCATTTTACAACATCCATCATTTTAATAATTTATTATTTTCTTAATGACTTCTCGAATATCCAGATTTACCGGACAAACAACCACACATCTTCCACAACCTGTGCAGAGATGTTCATCATAATTATCCATAAAATAATTGTATTTATGCATCACTCTTTGTCGCACGCGTTGAGTAGATTGGCTGCGCGGATTGTGCCCTGATGCTTCTTTTGTGAAGATAGCGAACATACAGGAATCCCAGAGTCGGATACGTTTTCCTTTGTTTCCCTTCCCTTCATCGGAAACATCGAAACAGTGACAGGTGGGACACACAAAAGCACAAGCTCCGCAATTTACACATTTTGCTGCGATCTCATCCCAGATCGGTTCATCCCAGATTTCTTTTGTTTTAAAAAAAAGTGATGAAATATCTTCTTTTTCTGCAAGATAAGATTCGGCTGTTTCTTTTAATTTTTCTATTTTTTTAATCTCTTTATCAGATGCATTTTCAGCTGTTTTAAAATCACTCAGGAATTTCTTTCCTTTGTCGCTCACAGCTTCAAATATGTAGTTTTCATCTGTTTCTACTACAAAAATATCGGAACCTGTTTTATCGAAAGGACCACCATCGAACCAGTTGCAGAAACAGGTGGAAAGCGGTTCATTGCAGGCAAGATTAAAGACAAGACAATTGTCGTATTTTTCCTTCCAATATGGATCTTTATACATATCTTTTTTAGGCATTTGATGAGCTTCACCAAAAACCTTGTCTAACATCAGAAGACTTTTTGTATCGCAGTTTCTCATTCCCCAGATAGCAAACGGTTTTTCATCTCTTTTGGGAACTTCCATTCCTTCTTTCGTATATTGGAAAAGAACTTCCGATTGTGGGAAGAATATTTCTTTGGGTGATCTCTTTGTGTTCAATACTTTATTATTGATATCATCAGCAGATTTGATCTTTTTGAAAGCTGTTGCCTTGCCATCAGTGACAGGAGCAAAAACACTATAATTTTCTTGAAGATTTTCAATAAATTTATTGAATTCGCTTTTCTTTACTTTAATCATAGTAAATCCCACATATTACTCTCGTTCCCAAAGCCCGACAACTTCTCGTTCCCAAGCCCCAGCTTGGGAATGCAAAAACGAGCGTTACTAAGCTGGGGCTTAGTAACGAGTAGAGGTTCGGTTTTTGTTTTTTTGATCATATTCTAACCCATTATAAAATCTTGTTTTTCGTTTTCACAATAACTTGCCATTGCCGGTTTTTCATTGATATCCAATCCTGCTGTATAATCAAAACGTTCTTTGATCTCTTTTTCCACTTTTTTATTCATAATACGCAAATCAAGATCGACCGGACAAGCGGAAACACAAGCTCCGCAATCAACGCATCTTCCTGCAACGTGAAGATTTCTGATAAGATGGAAAATGATGGAGTCGGTGACTTCCGGAGTTTTACCGATCCATTGCGGATCATTCTGGTCTACAAAACACTCGTTGCAATAACAAGCTGGACATACATTTCTGCAAGCATAACAGCGAATGCACTTTGAATATTCTTCTTTGATATATTCCCAGCGTTCTTCGGAAGATTTTTTCTCAAAATCAATAACATTTTTGAATTCGTCTTTTATATCAACTTCTTTGCGCGGTTTCCCAATAAAAATATCGTGAACTGGAGCATCAGGATATTTACAGGTTAAGCAGGAATCACACAAAACATCTTTCAAAGGAATTGTCAGATCAAAATCACGTCCCTTTAAATGCACATTTTTACCATCGATCTTTGATTCCAGAATTTCTTTATTTTCTGTTTTCTGAAGAATCTTTTTCTTTTCCAGAATGCCGTTACAGGGAACTCCTATAATGACGATATTCTCTCTTTTAATCTGTTGCTCAATCGAGTAAAGAACGATAGATCGAGCATCGCAGCCTTTTACAACGATTCCGATCTTATCGTAAGTTTTCCCTAATTTTCTTTTATCTTTTGTTAGATAAGTTGTAAGATTGTTGCGACAGGTCTCATCGAAAATAAGTCTATCAACATCTTCTTCTTTTTGAATAAAAGCCGGTGTAGAAGAAAGTGGAAGAGAACCTTTTTCCCAACCAATGATGATATCCACTTTTTTATCTTTAAGGAGTTTTTTTACTTCTGTTCTCAGGTTCTGGATCATTGTTTTGCTCCCTTTACCAACCTTTTTGCAGGACCGATCTTCTTAACTTCGTTTGTTATCTTCTCGATGATATTGGCAAAGCGTTCGCCTTCTCCG
>DAOUUD010000109.1 GCA_030668345.1 Candidatus Cloacimonadota bacterium
ATAACTTCTTCTTCGGATGTGGGAGCGGGATCGAACAGATTCTTCTTATCGAACCACACAATAGAGTTTCCATGGCGGTCGGATTCCATGAACCTGTTACCGGCAGAAAGTTTCTCGATGAGGATATCCACGTAAAAAAGATAGGGAGTGTTCTTCAATAAATAATAACATTGCGAATGTCCATGCCAGCTTGGTTCAGGCGTTCTGAATTTGTTTTCAATTCCATAATTATCTTTAAAGTACTTTTCAAGTTGTTCAAACAAGTTTTCCACTTCATCATTTGCACATACCACTCCCAGATCAAGATCGGAATATTCATCAAGGTAGCCAGTAGCAGCCGAACCACCTTCCCAAACGGTGTAAACTTTTTTGTTCGATTCGAATAATTTTTTCAACTCATCATTTATCTTTTCTCTGAAATCATTCATAAAAGTTCCCTATTTCTTTCCTACAATAAATACAGCAGATGCCGGTGCAAAACCGTTTTTAATTATATGTTCTTTGATTTTTTCACCTTCTTTTTTAAAAGATGAATATTCTTTTCTATCTTTTATTCTTTCCAAACCCATCTCGATGACCTTCAGTTGTCCGTTTATAAGTTTATCCTCTTTTGGATTTTCTATATTCCAAGCATATTCGATCAAATCATAATCGGCAAGTTCCAGGGTGTCTATTATAGTTATTATCTCATCTTTAGAATAGGTAGGATCGTGCTTTTCACCGAATATCATATCGATCTTTGCCCACCAGTGATGCAGGAGAACATGCGATTTCCGGGCTTCATCCTGTTGGTTGGAGAGCATTTCATTGATTATGAAATTACCATCTTTTTTCAGTACACGTTTCATTTCATTCAGTGTTTTTTCAAGGCTCGGCATGTGATGAAGAGAATTGGATAAACAAACAGTATCGAAAGATTCATCCTGAAAAGACATATTTACAGCATCCATTATCTGGAATTCAACATCCTGGAACTTTTCTTTGAATGCTTTTTCTGTTCGTTCAGAATTATCTATTGCGGCTATACTTGCAAAGCTTTTGAATTCATTGATAAGGTTCATGAATTCACCTCTGCCGGTGGCTACATCGAGAACTTTGCCACCTTCGATCTCTTTTAGTTTCTTTTCTACATTTTGCATTTTATTCCTTTTCAGATACACTTTGAAGGTTATAAATATTACGATTCAATCAAAATGATTGAACCTGCTAACCTTGAATATTTCAATATTCGTTGAAATTTATGGATTCCCATTGTCATGAGAATGACAAGGATATGTTTTTATTCCTAATATTTCCCTAGAATTCTATTGGAAAGCAGCAAATTGATCTCTTCCTGTTTTCGCAACAAATTATAGTGATGATTATTGTATGATAGCTGGGCATTCTGATGATCAATCTTTGCCCTGTCCATATCCAGCAGGCTGATCATGCCAAGCCTGTACTGCTCCTGAGCCATATTCAGGTTGTCTTCTGCTAATTTCAGTTTATCAGAGTACAGAGTGTACGACCGGTTAAGTGTTTTCAGGTCATTCTGAAGATTTGTTAATTCGATAGAGTAGTCTCTTTCACTGGTTTCAAAATCTACTTTTTGTACTCTGAGATTGCGCTTTGAACGTGAATATGCTTCACCTTTTTCCAACAGGTTAAAAATATCATAACTGGCAGAGATAGAGAGTGTATTGCTGGTTCTTAAATAATCATCATAAGCGTTAATATCATTATCATCGTTATGATTAACAGAGTAGCTCAGGGTAAGAGATGGCAGGAAGTCCATCATTGTTTGAACCAGTCGGACCTTACTGCTGGTAAGGCTGTTCTTTTTTTGAAGCAAAGTATTGTTAGATTGGAATGAGTATTTTTCATCTGAGATCGTAAATTCCGGTTCTACGAAATCATATCCTTCGTCTTTCATATTCAGGTAAGAAAAAAGGTCTTTTCGAGTTTTAAAAAGTGAATTCTCAGCTTCATTCACAGCTATTTCATAATCGATAAGCGAGATCTCGCTTTGTTTAAGTTCCAAAAGTGACTTCTCACCAGCATCATATTGCACTTTTACCTGATTGTATATTTTATGCTGAAGTTCCAGATTCTTTTCTTGTATCCCCAATATTTTCTGTGATTCCAGTACACTCAAGTAACTGGAAAAAATGTAATAAGCTATCTGTTTCCTTTTTTCTTCCAGGGATAGATCGGCATTTTTCTTATCCAGGATTGAGGTGTGAATATTATAATAGGTAGGTTCATTCAAAAAGATGTTTTTACTGATGGAGAGCGATGCACTATTATCCCACTCAGGATCAATAGCATCAAGATACTTTTCTTTCCCAGCAGAGATAGAAACTGCAGGCAACACACCATACATGCTGCTACGCAAGTAACTGGCGGAATTTTTATTATTTGCAAGCTCACTTTGAATGTCATACGATTTATCCAGTCCAATTTCTATCAGTTGTTCCAGTGAGTACTCCTGTGCAAAAACCAGCGCAGGAAGAATGATGAGTATTAACAGTATTTTTTTCATTTTAAACCTCTTTTTATTTTTCTAAGACCAGCAGTGATTATGCTACCTTATTTAGCAATACTTTTTTTTCGGAACATAAGCGGGATCTTATCATTATCGGGAGCGCCGATCTGGATCAGTTCCCAATCTGTGTCATATTCTTTGATGGCATGTTTCAATACTGTAACTTTTTCTTCAGATGAAGGAGCTGTGCCTTCCCAATGAATGATCTCAACCCTGTATTTCAAGGTTTTTTTCTTACCATTAATACGCACATCGATTTCCAGATTCTGTTGTGCGTCTAATGTTGGGATTGATAATACAATTTCTCTCATTTTATCCTCCTAATTTCTAGCAAACATTATTTACTAAAGCAGTTCTCCACTTCTCTCCTGCTGTTTGCGTTACACATATATTGCGATCTTGCAAACTTCATCGCCTTTCATTAGTGATTCAATGATCTCGACCTGGACTTTTTTCTGAAGTATATACTCCCATATATCTTTGGTAAAGCCGGCACTGCAATAACAGTAATTTACATCGATGGGTTTTTCGTTATTTAGGAACAAGTTTCTGATTCGGGGACAGTGACAATAATAATATTTCTTTTTTTGTGCATCTTTAGTTTGGAAATACCTGTGAAATTCTTTTGGGATTTTGGTAGATAAAATTGTATTTCCTTCCAGTTTTCCGGCACTTCCCCAACCCTTTTTCCGCAAGAGATCCATTTGTTCATCATTGAGATTCTTGTATTGCCTGATAAATTTCTCAAACGCTTTTTGAAGCATTGTATGAACTTTCTTCAGGTTTTTTGTTTTTGCATACTCATTACGGATATGTTCAAGATAATCTTTGGGAGTAATGCAGGCACAGCCTATCATTACTTCGTTGATCTCGTTTTGAGTAAGGTTTACTTTTAACATTTTCATCAGTTTTTCTGTCCATTTCACAAGAGGTTGCTCACCTTTATCTTTTGTAAGCTCGTTAAACAAATCTGCTTTACCGATCTTCTTCAGACCAATTTGAAGTTTATCCAACCATTGTTTTTCAAAATTCTTATCAAAAGCCATTTTTTCTCCTATTTTAGTCTCCGCTTTTAAATAAACATCTTTATGTTAAATTCAGGATATAATCCTTCCGTCTAACAGGTATATTATACGTGTGCCATAAGCTGCTTTTTCTTCTGAATGAGTTACCTGAATAATGGTTGTTCCTTCTTTATTCAGTTTTGTAAAAAGTTCCATGATCTCTTTTCCAGTTTCGGAATTCAGGTTACCGGTTGGTTCATCTGCCAGAAGTAAACTTGGTTTTCCAATAATTGCACGTGCAATTCCAACAAGCTGTTGTTGTCCGCCTGAAAGTTGGTTTGGAAAGAGGTCTTTCTTACCTACGATATTGAATTTGTCCAGCATATCGCATACAATTGATTTTCGCTCTGTTCCCTTAATTTTTTGATATAGAAGCGGCATTTCAATGTTTTCATAAACTGTGAGTTCGTCTATAAGATGATATTGTTGAAATACAAAACCGATCTCATGCTTATGAAGTTCGGTGCGTTTCTTTTCATTAAATTTGTGAACAGGATTTTCTTTGTAAAAATATTCCCCATCATCCAGGTTCTCCAACATTCCCAAAATATAAAGTAAAGTTGATTTACCAGCACCGGAAGGTCCCATCACGGTTATGAATTCACCTTTCTCAATATCGATATCTACATCCCGTAAGACATAAGTTTTCACAAAATTGTTCGAATAATACTTAAATACACCTTTCAATTGTAACATATTTTCTCCCTTTTTTACTCATATTTCAAAGCATCCACCGGATTTGAATTTGCTGCTTTGAATGACCGAAAACTGATAGTAATTAATGCTATTGCTAAAGCAGTAATGCCTGCAAGCAGGAAAATCCAAAGTTCAAAAGTTGTTTTGTAGGCAAATGATTGCAGCCATTTATTCATGGCAAACCAGGCCAGCGGCCAGGAGATGAGATTAGCGATCAATACCCACTTGGTAAATTCTTTTGTAAGTAAAAATACAATATTTGGAATTGATGCTCCCAGCACTTTCCGAATACCTATCTCTTTAAATCTTTGCTCAGTCATGAAGGAAGCTAGGCCAAACAAACCAAGGCAGGAGATGAGGATGGCAAAACCGGTGAAGTAATCAAATATCCTGCCCATCTGCTTTTCTGCCCTGTACATTCTTGCAAACACATCATCCAGAAAGCGGTATTCAAATGGTACGTCCGGTACAAATTTCTGCCAGATTGATTCAATTTCATCGAGAGATTTACTAACATCTCCGGTTTTCAGTTTCACATGTGCTACACTTTTTATCTGCGGATAATAACTTATCACTAAGGGCTCCACATTGTTGCGGATATGTTTGAAGTTGAAATTTTGCACTACACCGATGATCGGCCCGGTAATTTCACTATACCTGTTTCTTAAAACCTGCTCGGTTGGATTGGTGAATCCCATTATTTCCACTGCTTTTTCATTGATCACAAAAGCCAGTGTGTCGGAAAAAAACTGGTGGGAAAAGCCGCGGCCTTCCAGGATTTTCATTTCGAATGTTGCAAAGAAATCATCTCCAACCGTTAACGTGTGAACGAGAATTCTGTCTTCTTCCTGCAATCCTTCCCAGGTATATCCATAACCCGAGGAAGCAAAATCGGTGGGATATTGGCTGGAAAATGTTACCGATCCCACATTGGAAAGTTTACCAACTTCATCTTTGAATGCTGCTATGTCTTCCGAATCGATACGATTAACCCAGAAACTGACAATTCTATCCCGATTAAAGCCCATCTCTGTTTGGAAAATATAATTCAGTTGTTTATGAATAATTATGGTGCTGATGATGAGAATAATAGAAAGAGAGAATTGCAGAATCACTAGAATTTTGCGGAAAGTTCCCTTCCCCGATCCGCCTGTAATGGAACCTTTCAAAACTGTTACAGGTTTGAATGACGATAGAAGCAATGCTGGGTAAATACCGGACAATAATCCTGTAATCATTGTAATTCCCAATAGTAACACTATGATACTGGAATTTCCGAACAATCTAAGATCTTTCCCATGAATATCATTGAAAAAGGGTAAAACCAGTTCCACCAGAACGAGTGCAACGATCATGGCAAAAACAGCTAACAGGACTGATTCGCCAAAGAACTGGCTGATCAAATTTTTACGGCTTGATCCCACAACTTTGCGCAAACCAACTTCCCGGGCTCGTTTGGAACTGCGAGCCGTGGAAAGATTCATGAAGTTGATGCAGGCGATAAGCAGGATGAAAGCAGCAATTATTGAAAAAATTCGTACATAGATTATATCGCCATGTCCATCCATATCTGCCACATAATGTGAATGCAGATGGATTTCTGTGAGTGGTTGCAAATTCAGTTTCACCGGGTAACCCACGTCATGATCTGCAAGGTAATTTTCGATCTTGCTGTCAAATTCCTGCCAGTTTACATTTTCCTGTAGTTGAATATAAGTGTAGTAGGAATTGGAATCCCAGGATGCTAAATCTCAGCCAATTTGTTTTGTCACTTCATAAGGAAGTATGTACTCGAATTCCAGAGGTGAA
>DAOUUD010000082.1 GCA_030668345.1 Candidatus Cloacimonadota bacterium
AGATTTTTCTGAATGATCATCTAATATCAGATTTGCCCTGATCTCGCTGGTTGTCATCTCAACTGAATTTATCTTATAGTGCAGTTCAATAAACAATCGCAGAATTAGTGAAATCCTGAAATAAAAATTTAAGAAATCACCTTTTATTAATAGATCGTCTTTCTTTAATTTATTCAGCAATTCCAAAGCGATAATATATGCAGGTCTGTCATCAATGATCTCAGGTTCAGAAAAATCTTTCTTGGCTTTCTTCAATAATTTGATTAAATATCTTATTGCAAAAATTAATAAAACAGATATAAATAAAAGAATTTTCATTTTATCCTCCCAAAATAAAACACAAGGTTCATTTACTTTATCAATGTCATTTTCTTAACTGCTTCTGTTTTACTGTTTACTTTTAGTTTGTAGAAATAAATTCCACTGGAAACAGGTTGGTTATTTTCATCCGTGCCGTTCCAAACAACACTTCTCGTTCCTAAACTCCCGTTTGGGAACGCTATGAGTGTTTTAACTTTTTGCCCTTTGATATTGTAAACAGAAAGATCGACTTTGCATTCAATGGGAATTGAAAAAGATATAGTTGTTGTTGGGTTGAATGGATTTGGATAATTACAAAGTTTGTAGGAATTAGTTTGTGGAAGCTCAGGATCGTTATCAACAATAAAATGAAGATTTTCATAATAATTTAAAGTGCCGTCATAATTACCCAAAGCCAGGTCGAGATCACCATCATTATCCAGATCAGCCAAGGCAGGAGTTGTATTTTGTTCGCCGGTAATACCAGAAACAGGAGTGGGATCTTCCAGCCATATTCCCTCAATATTCTCGAAAAATTGCACTTCTCCCCACATGTCTCCTGTTATCACATCCAGACTATTATTCATATTAAGGTCACCAACTGTTGGAACACAATTCGTTCCCACATCAATGCCACCGAAATATCCTGCCACCTCTATCCAATCCGGTATAGAGGGTGTACCCTGATTCTCAAAGTAGAAAAGATTTCCGCTTTCATTGCCTGCCACTATATCCAGATCGCCATCCTCATCCATATCCACCAAACGCGGAACTGACCAACTTTCCAGAGCAACGAATGACAGTACTTCAGTATCCCAGAAAAAACCGGATCCCGTGTTTTGATGGAAATAGAAATGCCCGTTTAAATCTCCGACAATCGCATCGGGAAGTCCATCATCATTCACATCACCCAGAGTTATGGCTGAATAAATGGAATGATCTATACTGGCAAAATAGCTATTATCCTCCAGCCAAGCTGGTGCATAAACAGTGCCTACATTTTGATAATATTTGATATTTCCCAGTTGACTTCCACTTACCAGATCAAAGTCGTCATCATCGTCAAAATCATAAAAGAACGGATTGCTGGCACAACCAACATCGATCACACCGCCAAAAAGCGTTGTATTCTCCTGCCAGGAAGGGGTTGTAGGTGTTCCATTGTTCTCATAAAAATGCAAAGGACCGGCTGCAGTACCAAAAATTAGATCAATAGTCCCATCTCCATTAATATCTGTGAGTCCAGGTGAATTCCAGTAAGTTTCATCTCCCAAACCGATGAATATACTTGCATTCACTTCCCATAATCCACTCTGAGGATCGCCATTATTCTGATAGTATACAAATCCAAGCAAATCTCGTCCCACAACGATATCCTGATCATTATCTGCATCCAGATCGCAGAAATTCGGATAGGCATACAGTCCCACATCTCCGATGTTAATAACATTGCTTTCTGAGAATAGAGCAACAGTAACTGTGCCGGTATTAAGATAAATTTTCACTGAGCCATCTTCACTTAACCCAACAACCATATCCAGGTCATTATCATCGTCTACATCTGCCAGGTCGGGAATGGGTATCTGTCCTACATTTAATCCGTTAAAGAAGTCGTTAACCATCTGAAATGAAGGAGTTGTGATTGTACCGATATTTTCAAAATAATTCAACCCGGAAAAACCTCCTGAGATGAAATCAAGATCACCATCGTTATCTAAATCTGCACACACACCCATTTCTGCATCAAGAGACGAAATACCCGAAAAAATATCATTGCCCTGCGTAAATGTGGGGGAGGTTACAGTACCGATATTCTCAATATAAAATGGAGCGTCATTGATATTTCCCAATATCATATCCATATCACCATCTCCATCCAGATCTGCAAAACGGGGTTGAGAAAAAGGCAAACTCGGTACACCGCTTGAATTAAAAATCGCATCGTTCTGCTGCCAGAGTTGTGCTGTTAAAGTGCTTGTAATAAGGAATCCTAATAAAAAACTAATTACAATTATTCGTTTCATTTTAGCTCCCTAATTTTTATTTTCCATTTACTTAAGTACTTTATCCTTGTTCCTTTTTTCAGCTATTGCAACGGTGCCATCAGCCTGGAGATGCGTGCTGCTATTTTAAACCAGAATGGTTTCCTATTTATATCTTCCATAGTTATCAGTTTGGAATCCTGCAGGTCATTTTTCAACATTTCATGAGTTTGGGTGGTAAATTCCCTGCTTGTGAAGCATATCATAATTTCAAAATTTATTCTGAAAGAGCGGTTATCCAGGTTGGCAGTACCAACGGCGGCAAATCCATCATCTACCAGTATTACCTTCTGATGCAAAAAACCTTTCTGATAGCTGTACACTTTAATTCCTGCCTGCATTACATCTTCCAGAAATGAATACGAGGAATAATTAACCAGGATATTATCTGTCTTTTCGGGGATCAGAATTCTTACATCTACACCCCGCAAGGCAGCAAGCTGCAAAGCAGCCAGTATCTGCTGATCCGGTACAAAATAGGGACTGCTTATCCATAAATATTTCCTGGCAGTATTGATGCAGTGTACAAAGAACATGCCGCATGTTTCCAGGTCATCGGCAGGACCGGATGGAATAACCAATACATTTTCATTGCCTTCTGCAGGAAGTGGCTGCCAGTTCAGTTCGGGAACTTTGCTGGTAGCCCAGTACCAGTCGGCAATAAAGGGGATCTGAACACAGAGTACGGCAGGACCTTTTATTTTTACATGAGTATCACGCCAGAATCCGAAGCGTGCATCCAAGCTCAGATAGCGTCTGCTCACGTTCAAACCGCCTACATAAGCTTCTTTTCCATCCACAATTACTATCTTGCGGTGATTGCGGAAATTCAGCTGGAGCCGGGTATTCCATCTTCTATTGGTTTTAAAGTGAACTATGTTAATTCCTTGTTCCGATAGTTCTTTTACATACTCATCAGGAAGCAATCTGCAGCCTATCTCATCATAAAGGAAATAAATCCTGATACCTTCTTTTACTTTGGCTATCAACCTGTCCTTCAGTTTTTTCCACAGTTCATCATCGTGTACTGTGTAGAATTGTACCAGGATGTAGTCTCTGGCTTTTTCAATACCTTCAAAAACTGCTTTGAACGTATCAGTTCCATCGATCAGTAATTCGGCAGTATTGCCGCTGGTGAAGGGCATTTTGGCTAACTGCTCCAATACTTTATATTTCGTTTCTCTTTCCAGGAAATTCACTTTGTACGGCGCAAGTTCCTGTTCCAATTTCTCGGCAATATGATGTATCTCCAGATCGCCCGTTCTTCTGGCATTCACATAACCGGAAAACTTTCTGCTTCCAAACATTAGATAAAGTGGAATAGCAAAATAGGGAATGAAAAGAAGTGCAACTGCCCAGGCGATAGAACCTTGAGCAGTACGTCCTTTCATTATCACATCCAGGGCAGCAATAATACCCAGCAGGTGAATAATAATAAGTAACAGCCACCAGAAGAATTTTATATATTCAAGTACCATGATGATCAACTTTTCTTAGAGCGGTTAACTTTATCCATTATTTGATTATACAACATCGATAATGTAATGGAGAAGGGCACATTTTTTTTGGCCAACTGCACCATGGAATAGGCCTCCATAAAGCGGTTGTGGGCAAGATATAATCTTATTAATTCAATGTAATTCACAGGTTCCATGGGAGCCAGTTTTATGCTCTGAAGTAGATAATTCACAGCTTCCAGTGTTTTACCGATCTTTTCGCAGGTTAAACCAAAGTTCCGATAAAAATGAGAAGAATTCACTTTTAATTTCAGGGCATCGTAAAATTCTACATAAGCATTAAGCCAGTTCCCCAGTTGAAAATAAGCCAATCCTCGCAAATAGCAGATGCTGCCTTTTTTTCCGAATAACTCTTCTGCTTTGTTGATATACTCGATAGCATCTTTGTAATTTTTTTGAGAAAAACATAATTCTGCCAGAAAGACAAAAGGTAATTCCGAATTTATTTTATATTTCAAAAGCTCCTGCAGAATTTCTATGCTCTTTTTTGTTTTTCCTAATTTGGAATAAGAAAAAGCTTTATTATAGAGAAGCTCGGGATAGCCGTCGGGAATCCTGTTGTAATAGTCGAGAGCCAGGCGGAATTCTCTGAGAGAAAGGAAACAATTACCGATTTGAAAGATAACGGATTCATCATTTTCATTTTGTTCCAGCACACGGTGATATTGCTCGATAGCTTTGCGGAATAATTTCTTGGACATGTAAAGTTCTGCCAGGGCAAGCAGCAGTTCTTTATTATCCCGGAATTCATTCAACCCATTCTTCAGAAGTGCTCTTACCTGCAGCCAGTTCCTATTTCTGTGATATTTTGCCTGCCATAAGATATTTTGAATTTTATCCATTGAACGTTTTCTCCTGCGCCTGGTAGAGTGTTTCGACAGCTTCCAGCACATCTTCGCTATCCAGGCAGCGATTGATGAATTCACGTACTTTGGCACTGCCTGCTAAACCTTTCGTATAGTGTGAAAAATGGTTTCTCATCTCGATCAATGCTTTTGTTTCCCCTTTGTTTTCAATTTCCAGTTTAAAATGCTCTTTTATGATCTTTATCTTTTCTTTCCAACTGATATCCAAAACTTCACCACTTTTAAAATATTCTTTAATATTTCTGAAAATCCAGGGTTTTCCCAGAACTCCTCGTCCTATCATCACAGAATCACATCCTGTTTCCTTGAACATCCTGATGATATCTTCGATGCTATTGATATCACCGTTACCGATAATCGGTATAATGAGCTTCTTCTTGAGCTTTTTTATCAGGTTCCAATCACTTTTCCCGGAGAACATCTGGCTGCGTGTACGTGGATGCAGACACATCATGTCACATCCGGCGTTTTCCATTCTCTTGCCGAATTCTACCGCATTAATATTGAAATTATCCCAGCCTGCTCTTATCTTTACAGATAGTGGAATGGAGGTTCCAGCCAATACTTTTTTTATTTCTTTAGTAATATTTTCTGCTAATTCCGGAGTGTTCATTAAAGCGGAACCGGCACCACGTTTTATCACTTTTTTTACCGGGCAGCCCATATTAACGTCTATGAAATCCGGTTTCTCTGCCAGTGCGATTTCAGCTCCTTTTGCCATAATAACAGGATCAGAACCGAATAACTGAATTCCATAAGGTCGCTGAAAATCGGTATAATCCAGGTATTTCAGGCTTTTTTCTTTATTGCGAATAAGCCCGTCTGCACTTACCATTTCACTTACTACCACATCTGCACCGCATTTTTTGCAGATCGTACGAAAGGCATTATCGGTAAATCCGGCGAGTGGAGCTAACCATATCTTCTGTTTTGTTAAGTTCGCAATTACCTGATTCATGTTCTTTAACGGTTGGTAAAATGAAATATTGCGATGCCGGCAGCAACAGCGGCATTCAATGATTCTACGGAGTTAGAGATAGGGATCTTCACTTTCAGATTTGCCACATCGATGATCTCATGGCGAATTCCAAAGGCTTCAGAACCGATAACCAATACAATATTGCCATCCGGTTTCACAGCATCAAAAAGATCGATAGAATCATGCAAAGCTGTTGCGATAATTGTAGCTTCATTTTCTTTGAACCAGCTGATATCGTGGATTTCTATAGGTAGTGAAAACACAGTTCCCAGCGAAGCACGTATCACTTTGGGATTAAACACTTCACAACAATCGGGAGATAGAACGACACCGGAAATTCCAGCGGATGCGGCTGTACGGAATATGGCTCCCAGGTTACCGGGTTCTTTGATATCATCCAAGTATAGCAAAAAAGATCTTTCTACAATGGGAATTGTTTTCGTATGCACTAAAGCAGCAATGTCTTGAGGATGTTTTGTATCTGCTATCTTTTCAATTTGCCATGGTTCAGCATGAAATATCCTGGTTGTATGGAAATTTTTTAAAGTATATTTATCCGGATCGGAAATGTACAATTCCTGCAGAAGGATACCGTTTTTTTGCAGTTGGTCTATCAGTCTGGTACCTTCCACAATTACTAATCCGGTATTTTCACGATATTTCTTCTGTTTGAGTTTTGCTAATTCTTTAATGTGTTCTTTGGACAGTGTTTCCATAAATTTATTAATGATACATTGCTTTAATTTTTTCAATATCAACGTCGTCTATTTGCCGGGGCTTCAGGAATTTTTTTGCATATTCGAGGTACAATCTAGAATCGATAAGCAGGTCAAGCAGATCAGCATCAATCTCACCATCTTTCACCATAAACGCCATGATCTTCAAAGTTTCGGTAAGGGTCTTTCCCTTTTTATATGGCCTGTCTGAAGCGGTGAGAGCTTCATAAAGATCAGCGATGGCAATAATGCGGGATTGGAGTGGCATTTGCTCTGCACTGAGTTGAAACGGATATCCTTTTCCATTCAGTTTTTCATGATGAGCAGAAGCATATTTTGGTACATCCCTGAATTTTTTGGGAAATGTAAGTTCCCTCAGCATTTCATGCGTTACAATGGCATGTTCTCTCATTTTATCGAATTCTTCAGGCAGCAGTGTACCCCTTCTGATGGAGAGATTTAGTTTTTCATTTTCCGTTAGCAGGAAATAGTCATTTTCATTTGAAGAGTATTTAAATTGGAAGATCCTGTCTATTCTTTCCAGGTCTTCATCTTTCATAAATTCACCACCGGTATTTGCCTGGGAGATAAATTTCCTGTCTTCTTCCAGTTGTTCTATTAGTTTTTCCAATTCTTCCTTTTTACCGTTGTCTTTCAAACAGCAGGAAATATCTTTCAGGATGATAGACCTGACCAGGTCAAAACGTGTGTTTATCAGTTCTACTCTATCGAAGATCGTTTCCAGTTTCTTGGCTTTATCACGCACATAAATAGGAGTAGTTATCTTTCCCACATCGTGCATCCATCCTGCAATGCTTATCTCCTGTAATTCATTATCTGAAAATGTAATATCTTTGTAATGTCCTTTGTCTTTCTGAATTTTTTGGGACAGCATTTCAGAAAGAGTTGCCACCCGCTTGATATGCCCGCCGG
>DAOUUD010000249.1 GCA_030668345.1 Candidatus Cloacimonadota bacterium
TGCAGGATTCTGTGGATGAAATTTCCATTGAACTTCTGATGGAGTATATTCAAGATGAATCATCTAAGTATAAAGAGCTGGGAATAACGACCTTGAGCAATATATTGTTTTCAATACCGGATAGTACCAAAACAGAATACACAGGTTTTATTGAAGATGCGATGCAGCTTTTTGAAGAAGAAGTTTCAAATATGAGTGTACATATCCGCTCAGCCGCAGTGGAAGCTGTTTACAGAAATGGAACCGGGCAGAATAGAGCATGGCTCGATATAAATATGAAATTTGAATCAAACCCGCTGGTTTTAGCGGTTTACAAAAAAATAAAGAAAGAAATATCAGATAAATAAAAATTATCTGTGAGGAATATATGAGATTCGTAATAAGTGTTTTATTATTCATACTGGTTATTTCCTGCCAGGCAGGTGATTTTCCACAAAACCAAACAACTGAAATCCCGGCAGGTAAACCCGACACGATCGAGCAGCTTTTCGATGATTATTTTCGAACGATCATTGCTCTGAATCCTGAAATAGGCAGCTACCTGGGTCTGGACTCTAACGGCGATTATCCCTTCGATCAATCCAAACTCACCGATACTTCCGAAGAAGCTTACCAGCGGGAAATAGAGATCGTGCAACATTACCGGATATGGCTCGATACTTATGAAAATCTAACTCCACAGCAGGAGATCGAAGCGGAAGTCTTCCGATGCTATCTGGACAATATCATCACCAAAGATCCCCTTCACAGGAACGACTACATTATCAACAGCATCTTTGGCATGCACATAGACCTGCAAACCAGGATGACCGAAAATCACAAGATCAACAGTAAACAGGATGCACTGGATTATATTTCACGATTAGATCAGTTTCAAATGAGATTCGATAATCTCTTTTCCAGCCTGGAATATCAAAAGAAAAACGGCATCATTCCGCCCCAGGCTATTATCGAAAGAACACATGATGTAATGAATGATATGATAACGGAAAATCCACAGGATAATATTTTCTACACCGATTTTACTGCGAAACTGGAACATCTGAGCATTCCTACGAAAGAGAAGAACGAACTCCTGCAACAGGCTGAACTGGCTGTGGGAAACATAGTTCTGCCTAACTATCGTAAATTAGCTGCGGAACTATTGAAGATAGCAAAAGATGCAGACGATATATCCGGATTGTGGAAAATTCCTGATGGGGACGCTTTATATCGTTATTACCTGAAGAATCACACCACCACCGATCTCACTCCCGAAGAGATCCATCAACTCGGCTTGCAGGAAATGGAACGCATCCAGCAGGAAATGCTGCAAAGATTTGCTGAACTTGGCTTTACGGAAGGTGCAACTTTTGGTGAGATCGAAGGAGAATACTGGCATAGCCTGAAGGGAGACAAACACACTTTCTCACCGGGTGAAAATGGAAAACAACAGGCGTTGGAACATTACCTGAAAATTCTGGAAGAAACCAGAGAAAAACTTCCTGATTATTTTTCCAGACTTCCGCAAACCCAGGTAACAGTACGCCGCGTTCCACCGCATAAGGAAAAATTTACCGGGCAATATTACCACCGCGCTCCCCTGGATGGCAGTGAACCGGCAGCTTTTTGCACTAATCTTTCCTGGATACCCAAGAAACCCGGCATGAGCACATTGCTCTTTCATGAGACTATTCCCGGACACCACCTGCAGATTGCATACGCTAGTGAATACTGCAATGCTCCTATTTATCGCACTCTCACTTTTTTCACTGCCTACATAGAAGGTTGGGCGCTTTATGCGGAAAAACTTGCTTTTGAGAATGGCTGGCACAAAGATATTTACAGCGAACTGGGCTACTTGAACTCCGAACTGCACCGTGCGGTGCGTTTGGTGGTAGATACGGGAATTCATTATAAAAAATGGAGTAGAACCAAAGCCTACAACTACATGGCAGACAATATGGGCTGGGGTTCTTATGGTGAAATCGATCGTTACACCGTGTGGGCAGGACAAGCCTGCGCCTACAAGATAGGGGAACTGAAAATACTGGAATTACGCAAAAAAGCAAAAAACAAATTAGGCGATAAATTCGACCTGAAAGAATTCCACGAAATTGTGCTGCAAAACGGCGCTATTCCACTGGATCTGCTGGAAAAAGTGGTGGATGAGTGGCTGCAGGAGAAAAGATGAAATGTAACAAAAAAATAAGATTAATTGTTCTGAAAAATGAAAAAATGTCTTTCTGAGGATGAATTTACAAAGGCATTCGACGAAGAATCCGTTTGAGCCGGACACAGTTTCACAATAAGCGGATATCCTTCGTTAGGTAAATGGACAGAATTCCTCAGGATGGCAAGTAATCTATTTTGCAGAATTCATTTAAGTTAATAAAAATTTTATGAGGAATATATGAAAAGAATTTTAGTGTTTGTAATAACAATTCTGGCTGTGAATTTATGGTCGCTTGTACCACAGTTCATGACGGAGCCGGCTATTTCCCCGGATGGGGGAAAGGTCTGCTTTGCTTACATGTCCGATCTCTGGACGGTTTCCTTTGAGGGTGGAGAAGCCAGAAGAATAACTACAACCAAAGGCGAAGACCGGCATCCTGTGTTTTCTCCTGATGGGAAGCA
>DAOUUD010000139.1 GCA_030668345.1 Candidatus Cloacimonadota bacterium
ATCGTAAATGCCGATCAGCCTGTAGAGTCGATTCATACTGAGATTATTAGAAAGCTTGGTGTTGAATAAACAGGTTAACCATTCATGAAAAAACCGAACTTACTTTCATTTATCGAGAAAATATCGTACTATATTCTTAATGTAATTGCACTGGCCAATCTGCAATTCCTGTTCCTGGGACTAGTGCAAGTAGACAGCCATTTTCTTCAGCAATATACGCAAATATCTATCTACTTCTTCCTTTTCTTTGTCATAATAAGATTCTTTAGTATTGGTATAACAGCTAATAGTTTGCTAAACAGGTTACCTGATCTGCTGTTTATGGCAATCGGATTATTCGTAGCAGGCTCTGAGAAGGTTTTTCAATTTTACCTTATCGGCAGGCAGACTTTTTATCTTTTCCGTATGATATCTGCAAAAGGATACAAAGGTACCGTCATCGAAAAGTTTTCTGATAATCCACCCGTTCTTGTACTTTTAAGTTTCTTTGCCGCAATATTTGTAGGTGCATTGCTTCTGATGTTACCGGTAGCAACAATTCCGGGAAAAGAAACGTCTCTTTTGAATGCATTGTTCACTTCCACTTCTGCTACTTGTGTTACAGGTCTCATCGTTTTTGATACAGGCACTCATTTTTCCGTGTTCGGTCAACTTATCATCCTGTTCCTTATCCAGATCGGTGGATTGGGAATAATGACCATATCAAGTGCTTTTGCTATCATGCTGGGACAAAGGCTAAGCCTTAAAAGTGAATCTCTTATCCAGAATGTTGTAGGCGAATCGTCCAAACTGAATATGATAAACTTGGTTAAAAGTATATTGTTCGTAACTATCATTTTTGAATTTCTTGGTGCAGTGATTTTGTATTTCACATATATTTCTGAAATGTATGCACCCAATAAAGCCATCTACTATTCAATCTTTCACTCTGTCTCTGCGTTCTGTAATGCGGGATTCAGCCTTTACCAGAATAGCTTCATGGGATTCAAATCGAATTTCAATATTAATTTTGTGATAACTTCGTTAATAATTCTTGGCGGTATTGGTTTCCCGGTAATGGTAGATATCAGGAAATTGACTAAAAATAAGTTTAAAATATCAAGGCTTACATTGCACACCAAGATAGTGCTTACCTGTACATTGATCTTACTCATAGCAGAAACGGTAGCGTATTTCATAAGTGAATACAATAATGAGATGAAGGGCTTCAATTTGAGTGAAAGATTATATGCATCCTATTTTCAATCGGTAACTACCAGAACGGCAGGATTTAATACAATCGATACAGCTAATCTCAGCAAAGGGTCTGTTTTTACATCGATTATTTTAATGTTTGTAGGAGCTTCGCCTGGCTCTACTGGTGGTGGAGTGAAAACTACTGCTCTGATTGTGGTATTTGTATCTGTACTTGCTTTATTCAGGGGGAATAAGGATGTTAATATTTTTAAGAGGAAAATTTCTGACTCAATTATCAGGCTTGTTATGGCATTGGTAACAGCTTCCCTTGCTTTCGTTGTATTTATGGTTTTCTTATTACTACTCATCGAGCCATTCAGTTTTGAACAGATCATTTTTGAAGCATTTTCGGCTTTTGGAACTGTGGGGCTTTCCATGGGTATAACCTCGATGTTATCTGGTATTGGAAAGCTTATCATTATTCTTTTAATGTACCTGGGCAGGGTAGGACCTCTCACTCTTATTTTTGCAATTTCTGCAACGCAATTAAAATCTAACTTTACATATACAGAGGGGAAAATAAGTATTGGTTAAGAAATAAAGGAGTCGATATGGCGAAATTTGCAGTTATCGGGCTTGGTAAATTCGGGATGAATGTGGCAACAACGCTCTTTGATAAAGGAGCGGAAGTTATTGTCATAGATAATAACCAGGAACTGATAGACGAGATCAGCGGGAGAGTAAGTGTTGCCATTAATATGAACAGCACTGACGAAAAATCGCTGAAAGCAAACAGGATACAGGATGTAGATGCAGTTATCCTGGCGATAGGTAACAATATTGAGGTAAGTGTTCTTACCAGCGTTATTCTTAAAAAACTGGGCGTAAGCAATATTTATGCGAAAGTAGACAGTAAAGTACACGCCCGTATTCTGGAATTGCTAGGTATTCAGAATATCATCTTTCCAGAAGAACAGATCGGAAAACAGTTGGCAAATTCTCTGATCTCCAGCAATGTGTTGGAATATATCGATCTCTCCAGCGGACACAGCGTCGTGGAACTGATGGTTCCCGATATCTGGGTTGGTAAAACACTTCAAGAGCTTGCTCTTCCCACCGAAAAAGGCGTAAATATAGTAGCTATAAAATATACTTCTCAAAATGTTACGGAAGGGGGAGAAAATATCATTGAAAAAAGGATAAACGATATGCCCGGGGCAAATGATGTGGTGAGCGAAGATGATGTTCTGGTGCTTATCGGTCCGAAAACTAAAATAGATGATCTTATAAAAGAAACATCTAAAAAAGGATAGAAAAATGAGACTTTCTTTTACCGGTAAAATCCGCCTGCTGATCATTTTGATCTTTATTATTTCTATTTTACAGGCAATTATTATTTTACATCTTTTAGGCAATTCTCATAATGTGTTCCAGATGAAGATAGATATACAGAACACTTTTTTCATTACCATCTTCATCCAATTTATTCTTGCTCTTATAGCTATCTTTTACATCCCGGTGTTTTTTCATAAAGCCTTCTCTGAGATCCATAATATCCTGAAGGATATCAGCCAGGGGATATACAATATCGATATCGATCTGGATAACTTTAAAACTTCATTGGATAAAGAGTTCTTTACTGTGATGCTATCGCTGAAGGATATGTTGAAATCGGTTTTGAGCTTTGATAAGCTAAAGAAAGACAAGATAGTGGAACATCACAACCGAATTGTGGCATTATTGAACCTCACGGATGACGGTTTTATTGCCATGGATATGAAAGGAAATATTGCCTATATTAACGACAAAGTTATCGAAACCTTTCCTGCCATCAATGAAAAAACAAATATGATCGACACGAACTTCCCGCCCGAGATAGAAAACAATGTGAAGAAATACGTTCTGAATGTATTGAAATCTCAAACCAAGCAGGAACCCCAACAGTTCTTTGTTCCGGCAATGAAACGCCATATACAGATGAACAGCGCGATTGTTCGCGATTCTAATGGACAGCCTACAGGCGTGATAGTTTCCTTTACAAACCTGGATAAGAAAAAGCAGAAGGAAACTGAATCCTGATTTCATGAGAATCATTTACCAGGAAGAAAAATCTTGCAGAATAGATAAATATCTGATCGGTCTTAGAAAGGATGAGCTTTATTCCCGTTCTTTTATCGAACGTCTTATAAAAGACGGAAGTATAACAGTTAATCAAGAAAAAATAAAAAAAAGTTATCTGCTGCATTCCGGTGATGAGATAGATATCACTATTCCACAAAAACCAGATCTGACAATTACTCCCCAGGATATTTCTCTCGACATCATCTGGCAGGATGAATACCTGGCAGTTATCAATAAACAGGCAGGAATCGCTGTTCATCCGGGAGCGGGGAATCCCGATGGAACAATTGTAAATGCTCTTATGTATCATCTAAAAGGGCAATTATCTTCTGCTCATGATTGTATGCGACCGGGAATCGTGCACCGGCTGGATAAAGACACAACCGGACTTTTAGTAGTGGCAAAAGATGATAAAACACACTCCCTGCTTTCACAGCAATTCCAGAACCGGCAGATAAAAAAATATTACAAAGCAATTACGGTGGGTATTCCCAGAACTGCGGAAGGAACTATTGAAACTTATATCGAGCGCAGTTTGAAAGACCGCACCAAAATGACTATTGCTAATTCCGGCAGAATTGCCATTACTCATTATAAAATAATTGAATATTTCGATTTCTTTTCGCTGGTAGATATTCAGTTGGAAACCGGCAGAACTCATCAGATCCGTGTTCATTTCTCTCATATAAATTGCCCAATACTGGGAGATAACACATATTCCACATTAAAACGAACCCTGAGTATTGTGCCTTTCCATTATCAGAAAAAAGTGAAATACCTGCTGGCTAACCATCTAAAGAGACAGGCATTGCATGCCTGCCGGCTGGAATTCAAGCATCCCATCACAGGAAAAGAAATAAAAGTAGAAGCACCGCTGCCGGAGGATATGGAATATACATTAAAATGGTTGAGAGAGAATTTTGTAACTGAGTAAACAGAATTACGCTCGTTACTAATCCCCTGCCTGCCGGGGCGAAGTTTACGGAGACTGGATTGGTAATGTAAGCTAACCAGAAATCACATTATAATTGACAAAAAACACATTCAATTTTCTTTACTAACACTTACATAAATAGGGAGTATTTATGAATTGCGAAAATCAGGATAGAAATATGGAAAATTGCAATTGCACCTATCCTTGCAGTAAGAAGGGTGTCTGCTGTGAATGCGTACTATATCATCGTTCCATGCGTCAGCTTCCTGCCTGTTTCTTTCCCAATGATGCCGAAAAAACCTACGACCGCTCCTATGAATATTTTGTAAAACTCTGTCAGGAAGGACGTCTTTAGAATGGTTTATCTGAAACCTTTTGTGTTTATTTTCTTTAATTTGCTGTCAGGTTTTCTAATGGTTTTTATCATCAAAGCTTTTCTGTTCATTCCCAGAAAGGAGAAACGTCTTTTCGGAAAAAGGGTGATCGGCACACCGGCTTTTGCCTATCGCAAGAAGATCTGGCTTATCAGGAAACTGGACAAAATGCTTTCAGATTATATTAGAGATTCAAAAGATGAATCAGAAGATTCCAGAGTTTCCAGATGGGAACAGGAAGCATTTAAAAAAGCCTGGGATAAATTTGAATTCCTGGAAAAAATAAAATTTCTTCCGCGTGTTTTTAAAGAAAAAATACGGTATTTTCTTTCTGTAATAGTTTTTGAGATCGTTAAGCAATTCTTAAGGACTTTTATTCCCTACCTTATGGAGAAATATGAAGCGACGAAATATATTCAGCTTC
>DAOUUD010000188.1 GCA_030668345.1 Candidatus Cloacimonadota bacterium
ACATCCTGATGATTCTGTAGATATAAATGAAGTTTTAGAAACAAAGATAGACTCTGCTTTTATCGGAAGCTGCACAAATGGCAGGATCGAGGATATGCGGGAAGCATCAAAAATCCTGAAAGACAGAAAAGTTGCTCCTGGAGTTGTATTGAAGATTGTTCCGGCAACGGATGAAATCTGGAATCAATGTCTGGAAGAAGGATTGATCGAGATTTTCAAAAAATCAGGAGCTTTGGTCGGAAATGCAGGTTGTGCCGGTTGCGCTGCGGGACAGATCGGACAGAATGGTCCCGGGGAAGTTACGATAAGCACAGGAAATCGAAACTTTGCAGGAAAACAGGGAAAGGGAAAAGTATATCTGGGTTCCCCGACAGAAGTAACCGCTTCCGCTGTTGCGGGTTATATTACTACCCCCGACAGGATCCCTGAAAAACCTGCGGAATTTAAAGCTACCAGAGAATTTGAAAAACCGGTAGTTTCCCAAAAGGAAATTATTGTGGAAAAACCAATCGTAATCGAAGGGAAAGTATGGCTGATAGACAAAGACGATATCGATACCGATATGATCTTCCACAATCGCTATCTCACGATTACAGATATTAACGAGATGGGACAATACACTTTCGATAACCTGGAAGGCTGGCATGATTTTGCAAAAAAAGCTGAAGCGGGAGACATCATTATAACAGCAAAGAATTTTGGTGCAGGAAGTTCACGTCAGCAAGCTGTTGATTGTTTCAAATCTTTGGGAGTGCAGGCAATTCTGGCAGAATCCTTTGGAGCGATTTACGAACGAAATGCGATCAACGCAGCATTTCCAATTCTTACTTATAAAGATATTTCCAATCTTGAATTGAAACAAAGAGATAAGACAAAAGTAGATTTTAAGAAGGGAATTCTTACTAATTTGGAAAATGGTAAATCCGTTGAGATTGATAATTTTTTTGATGTTCAGATGGAGATTTATATGAAGGGTGGACTTTTGAAATAGAGTAGGAACAGCGTGAACGCCGTCTTTATCCTGGTTTGTATGTCTTTTTCCTATGCCTGAAGGCATAGGTTATTGATACGATTTGATAGTCGATCAGGTTTATTTGATATCAATAGCCCAGCTATTTATGGCTGGGTTTCGTAGAAGAAAAGATCATTATACGCCGTTCACGGCAGTTTATATTCTTGTTCCCAAGCCCCAGCTTGGGAACATAAAAGAGGAGGTCATAATAATGAAAGGAAAAACCTTTGTAGAAAAAATATTAAATGCACCCAAAGGTGCCATTGTTTTCCGCAAACCGAATATTGTTCTTACTCACGATAACACGGCAAGTATAAAGAACACGTTCAATAAAATGAGAGGAGAAAAAGTTTTTGATGCAAATCAACTTCTGGTTGTTTTAGACCACAACGCTCCACCGACAAATGCTAAACTGGCAAACCAATACCAAACTATTCGTGATTTTGTGAACGAACAGGAAATTAAAAAATTCCACGATGTGGGTGATGGGATCTGTCATCAGGTTATGAGCTATCACGCAAAACCGGGAATGATCATCGTGGGAAGTGACAGCCACACCTGCACAGCGGGAGCTTTTAATGCGCTGGCTGCCGGAATAGATAGAACGGAATCCGCAGGGATCTGGAAACGGGGAGAAACCTGGTTCCGAGTACCCGAATCTATGAAAATTACATTAAATGGGAAACTACGTGAAGGAGTATATGCCAAAGATATTTCGCTCTGGATCATCGGAATGATCGGTTCTGCAGGTGCAAATTATATGAGCATCGAATTTCATGGTGAAGGCATAAAAACTCTTTCCATTTCAGAAAGAATGACCCTTACAAATCTTGCCTCAGAAATGGGAGCCAAAAATGCTGTTTTCCCGTCAGATAAAGTTCTGGAAGAATATCTTACAGAAACTTCCGAAGTTTTAAAAACTTCAGAAGTTTGGAAAGGAATCTGGGCAGACGATGATGCAGTATATGAAAAAGAGATCGAGATCAATCTGGGTGAAATTTTCCCGCTGGTTGCTGCTCCGCACCACGTGGATAATGTGAAAGCAGTTTCCGAAGTTCAGGGAACAAAACTGAACCAGGGACTCATCGGAACCTGCACAAACGGCAGATTGGAAGACATCCGCATTGCAGCTGAAATCCTTGATGGAAAGAAGGTTGCCGAAGGTTTCCAACTTCTGGTAATTCCTGCTTCCAAGGAAATATATCTGCAAATGATCGAAGAAGGTTTAACCACAAAACTCATGAACGCAGGCGCCAGCGTGCTGGCAGTTTCATGCGGACCGTGTTTGGGTACAGGACAGGGAATTCCGGCTGATGGTTACACTGTAATTTCCACGGCAAACCGTAATTTTAAAGGCCGCATGGGAAACAAAGAAGCCAAGATTTTCCTGGCTTCTCCTGCCTGCGTGGCACATTCTGCTATCAAAGGTGAAATTACCGATACTCGCGGAATCAAAGCGAATAATATCTTTCCATACAAAAGAGAACAAAGTTCAACTGTAGAAATAAAAGCTGATGACAACCGTCGTGAAAACGCAACCTGGAATTATGCGGATGTAGATAATCTGAATACAGATCAGATGTTTGCCGGGAACCTTACTTACCAGGTTCTCAGTTCTGATCCCGAAGCTATTATGCCACATTTATTCAAAGGCTTTGATGATAGTTTTTCAGAAAACGTAAAATCAGGTGATGTAATAATAGCCGGCGAGAATTTCGGTTGCGGCAGCTCTCGTGAACATCCTGCTGTCGGACTATCTCATACTGGAGTGAAAGCTGTCATCGTGAAATCTGTTAACAGAATTTTCTATCGCTCATCTGTTAATCAGGGTTTACCGATTATCGTGTTACCGGAAGTTGTAGATTTTTACAAAGCTGGAGACAAAGTGGATGTGAGTTTGGAAAACGGAACAATAAAAGTAAATGATAAAGAATTCAAATTTGCTCCGCTGCCCATCGAGCTGATGGCGATCTTTGCTGTCAAAGGATTGGTAAACTGGATAAAGGAGAATTAGTTAACCGTAAAGCCACATATTTTGGTTCCCGTACTTATCAGTATGGGAACTACCTATTTTTTTTACATAATTAAAGCATAAAGTGAAATATTTTGCAATACTAACACTATTTTGTAAAAATTTCTTTACATTTTTTTTCGTAAGTATTTTTTGTCCTTTGTAAATAGGTTAATTATTTACAGGGAGGAATAAATGATTTGGCAAGGTAAAATCATTAAAGATCTTATTAAAAAAAGGAAAATTACATTAACTAAACTAGCATATGAATTAGAGGTTACTAGACCTACTATTAATGAATGGACAAAAGGGAAAATCCCCAAAGGTATACATATATTGGCATTATGTAGATATTTTAACCTTGACCCCAATGAATTATTTTCAGTAAATCGTAGTGATTTGATTTCTATACCTCAACACAGGATGAGAAATACCGCTAAACAAACAGAAGAGACTAACAAACTATCTCATGAATTAGCATCTGAATATTTAAGCATTTTTAGAAATCATAAGAAGTCACAATTGACACAAACTTATCGTGATCAAAACTTATCCGAAGAAAACGCTAAGGGATTAGCTGCAAAACTTAGAGA
>DAOUUD010000033.1 GCA_030668345.1 Candidatus Cloacimonadota bacterium
ACCGGAATTTCAGCTACTTTAAATCCTTTGGCGTGAGCCAGAGCAGGAATGTAACGGTGCATTTCTCCATAAATGTCCAGATCCTCGATAACCTCTTTACGGTACGCCTTAAATCCACAGTTGAAATCGTGAAGTTTTAATCCGAATGATGATGATACAATAGAATTAAAAAATTTAGAAGGTCCTGTTTTAGAAATTGGGTCTTTACGTTTCTTCTTCCATCCCGTTACCAGGTCATAACCTTCTTCCAGCTTCTTTATAAAGTTTGGAATTTCGCTCGCATCGTCTTGCAGATCTGCATCCATTGTAAAAATAATATCTCCTGTAATTGCATCGAATCCCGATTGCAATCCAGCTGCTTTACCAAAATTTTTACGGAAGCAAATCAACTTTACATTTTTATCTTTTTCAGCCAGTTCCTGCATGATATTAAAACTGCTGTCTGTAGAGCCGTCATCTACAAAAATAATTTCGTATTTCCTGTTATCTATATTTTCGATTATCTCTGAATAAAGTTGTTTCAGGCTTTGATCTTCGTTATACACTGGAATTACAAATGATAATTTCATATTCTACCTCATATAAAGTTTACTTAAAAAATCAAATTCACTAAAGACATCACAATACCTGCCGAAATCGGTATTTTGATATTATCGTCCACAGGCAGGGGAAAAATTTCAGCAATAGTTGCAGTTATCGCTCCTGCCAGGGCAATAAACGGATTTAAGAAAAAAAGTGCAAAGATAAAAGTTCCGATAAAACAAGCAGTACTTCCTTCCAAACTCTTATCAGTTCCCAATAGTTTACGTTTTCCAAAAGGAATTCCCACCAGTGCAGCCAGTGTATCACCAATAGCCAGGAAGGCAATAGCTACAAAAGCAATATCGGCAGGAAATACAGCAATGCAGATCAAAGTTGAGATCATCATGTAAGTGGCGCCTGTGAAATCATGAAATTCATGCTCACGTAGCATAAGACCAAAAAAATCCAGGAAAATCCTTTTAACCGTTTTATGTTCGATCCGTGCGATTTCGATTACAAGAGCTATCAATGTGAGTGGAACCAGAACAATGAAAGTCAGTTTCCTGTCATTATGAAATAAATAGCGGTAGGAAAGTGGCAGGATCAGGGCACTTACATGAATGGTTTTGCGAAAAAACTCTCTTTTCTGTTTCTCATTCATTTCATTTTGATCTTACTTACTAAAAAAGCTTTTGCCACATCTATCATTAATTTTGGATTACCTTTCACGGCTTCGGTGAAAAGTGTTTTCAGGCTGAATTTATCTCTGGGGATGTTCTGGCAGAATTCTACGATCCTGTTAAATCGCTCATCGTTCATATTCATAAATCTTTCTTTCATCAGGAACATGGTCTTCTGCGTTTTACCCAGTCTTTTATCCCATTCTTTTCTATACTCTTTCAAGAATTTTTTATCGAACCGTTTTTCTTTTACGGCTTGGGCTGCCACTTTTCCGGCAATACTACCAGCGATCATTGCCTGCACAACACCACCTCCCGTGATAGGATTAACCTGGCGAGCCGCATCACCTACCAGCATAATGTTATCTTTCACTATTTCATCCAAGGTAGCTGCGGTTGGAACTCCGCCGTACATTGTGTAAGTTATCTTTGCTTTAGGAAAGCGTCTCTGCACGAATTCATCCAAATATTCTTTAGGTCCTTTGGGGTGGGAAAGATGTCCTGATAAGCCAATACCAACATTGGCAGTATTATCGGATTTCGGGAAGATCCAGATATAGCCGCCGGGAGAGACCTTGGTTCCAAAATAAAATTCGCAGGTATCTTTTTCGATATCGATATCGGTGAGTGTATACTGAGCGCAAGTGTCTATATCTTCCAAACGGACAACTGTTTTAATTCCTGCCCATCTTCCCACACGGGATTCCACACCATCGGCACCGATAACAATATCACATTTAACTTTTCTAATTTCACCTGAATATTTATATTTTACTCCGGTTATTTTCCCATCTTCCCACACCAGGTCAAGAGCATCTGCTTTGGTAATAAGATGTGCTCCATATTTAGCAGCAAGTTCGCAAAGAGCTGCATCGAAGACCCTTCGCTCCAATACGTAACCTAATCCATTATTATACATATTGGCTGTTTCTCCATTGGGTGAATGCAGTTTTGCCACATCGATGCGGCTTGCTATCCAGCGCTGGTCAATATCGATGAAAGGAGCTATTCCATTATGAGAAACACCTTCGGCACACCGTACAGGAATGCCCGGTTCACGGTCACGTTCCAGAATTAAAACCGATGCCATATTCTCTGCTGCAAACCTGGCAGCCACACTACCGGCAGGCCCTGCCCCGATAACAACTATATCATATCTTTCCTGCACCATCATTCACCTTCCTCGATAGCTTTGATGGGACAAACCTTCAGGCAATTAAGGCAATTGGTACACTTTTCATTATCTATATTAACTATAAACTCGGATACAACTATTGCATCAGCGGGACACACTGCAACACAGGTTCCACAGATATCACATAAGTCTCTATTTATTTTCATATATTCTCAAAATTTTATAATAAATAATTCACATTCCTGTGATCTACCATTTTTAATGAAGAACCCTTAAATTTGAAAACTACATTATAGCACTCATCCGGAAGAAGATTATTATTTGAACCTTTTATTTTTACTTTCTGGTAGTCCCGCCGCGGAAGGTAATTTTTCATAAGGAAATAAGGATTGGGATTTCCCTTACCGAAAGGTTGCAACAATTGATAATCCATCTGGAGATAATCGTCAAATTTATTGAAATCATTGGAAGTAAAAACAGCATCGATGTTGATACGTCTGTTTTCATCAATCTCTAATTCTTTTAGTTGGACAAATTCCTTGAATTTATTCTGGAATTGTTCGATATTTTTTTTCTTCATACTGAATCCTGCTGCCTGGGAATGTCCGCCAAACTGGATTAGATATTCCTGGCAGTGAGCAAAAGCATCTACCAGATTAAAGCCTTCCGTACAGCGTCCTTCACCTGTTATCTTTCCGTTTTTATGACAAAGAAAAACTGCCGGGATCTTATACGTCTTGGAAATTTGGGAAGCACAATAACCGAGTAATTCAATGGGTATTTCACCATTTTTATCAAAATATATGAAATGGTGTTCTGTCTTTTCGGGTGCGATTTGTTGAAGATATTTCCGGCTTTTACTCAATGCTTCCTCTTGTATCTGTTGCCTATCAATTAACTTCCTGACAATGATTTCTTTCTCTTCTGTCGGAGCAAGGAACAGATTCATGGTTAAATTCTGTCCGCCTTTCATACGCCCACTTGATAGAATCCTAATAATTTGGTTAATAACATAAATACGACTATGATAACTTAGCGCAGTTCTCAGGAATGGTTTCAGTTTTTTAAGAGTTAAATCGTTAAAAGAATACCAATTATCCAACACTTCTTTTATGAAGATCCTGTTCACTCCCTCTAATGGTACCTTATCGGCAAAACTTCCCACCGCAACCCAGAAAAGATAGTTTTTATCGAATTTTGTATGTAGTCTTTCAGCAAGTTTTCGAATAAGAAAATAGATAACGCCAACCCCTGCCAGCATTTTAAAAGGATAGTTACAATCTCTCTGTTTGGGATTGATCACAGCAAAGGCATCGGGAATCTTATTATCCAGGATCAAATGATGGTCTGTTATTATAACGTCGGTACCATTTGCCTGGATTTCATGGATAGCGTCAAATTCAGAAATACCGCCGTCCACAGTTATCAGCAATTCTATTTTTTCCTGTTCTAATTTTTCTATAAATTTTTTCTGAATGCCATGGCAATCCAACTGGCGGTTAGGAATATAATAATAATGATTTTGAGAACCTATCTTCTCCAGGAAGTCGAAGATCAGGTAGGTAGAAGTAATACCATCCATATCGTCATGACCGTAGATAATGATCTTCTCTTTTTTATGAACGGCGGAGATGATTCTTTCCACAGCTTTATCCAGATCTTTCATCAAAGACATATCCGGAAGATCTTTCAGAGAGGAATAAAGGAAAGATTCCGAGATTTTCCTGTTCTTCAGGATCTGCTCAAAAATAGAGAGATTACGGTTTTCGTTATAGCTCCACTTAAACTTCATTAGGTTCTTTACCTGCGGTCTGCTTTAGGAATATCACGCGGTTCTATCTTTTTGGGGCGTTTCTGGAAAATATCAAAACCGGTTATCCCGAAAGAAAACATCAGTGATTCATCACTGAGCCCATGTTTATCAATATCACCACGAGTCAGGTATTTTACGGCAAGGTCAATTTTCTTATTTGGAGATTTAAGTGGAATGGATAACCCGAAAGTTAGAGCCTGTTCAATAATTTTCTCCTGGTTCATTTCAAAAGGAAGCTCACGGTAATATCCGCCAATACGCACTGGAATTCGTTCTAACCAGCCTCCATAACCGCTTAAAGGGTCGTAAGCCAATCCGATACCAATCTTTAAGGAATTATTATCGTAAGATTCCGTATCTTCCCACATTGCGTAATAGACATCGAAAGAGGCTTTGTATTTATCGATGACTTTCCAAGTCAATCCACCTGAAATTCTGGTGGGTATTTCAAACAGAAAATCGTCACTCAGGTTAAGTGTATCGGCGTAGGGAGCATGCCCGTATTTATAAATAACATCTCCTTCCAATTTGGTATAAGAAGAGTATGTTGCACTCAATGAAAGGTTTTTCAATTTTTTACTGAGGCCAACTGTAACTCCGGGATTTTTAAAGGTCTTCTCGATTTCATATTTTGCATCTACCATTGTATATTCATCGAAATCATGCTTCCAATAACGAATGCGGTGACCGATATAATAATTTAACGCAATTCCGAAATTTACATACGGATTTTTATAAGCGTATAATGCGTCTGCACGATAAACATTTGAACTCAGTTTGTTTGTTTCGGTGTAATCCAGGGTATCCCCAAAAGTACTAATCCAGTTTATTTCTTTCTTGTTTTCCAAATTACCGCTGTACATAGAATTAAAATTAAACCCGATCCTGTGATTCTTGAGAGGAACAGCTATGGAAAAATATGGGAAATAAATCCCATTATCTTGGTACTTGTTGTCATCTGTATCTTTATACCACATCCAGCCCAAGGAAACACCGGTGGAAAAAAGAACCTTATCTGTAGTAATTGCTACAGATGGATTAGTAAAATTCGGATTGATCCGGAAGAGGTCTCCTGAACCGGTTTCACCCATTCCCAAGCCATAAATGTCATTACCACTGTATTCCTGGGGCATGCCATCAAAAGAGAAAATTGAATTTCCCATAAGCAGGGAAAACATCAACATTAAAGCTATTAAAAGAATATATCGCATCTCTTCTCCTATTAGTTATTATCTTTCAGTTATCACAAAAAAATAACATTCTTTTCTTTGTCAATTGGAAGTTAAAAATTGTGATATATTTGTTTTAAAAATCATTGAATGTTCTTATACATCAGTTTCAGATAGATTTTCCTTGCCATAAATATGTAATATTTATTTTTAGCTCTCATGGTTGTAATGAGTTAAATTATCATTTACACTGTGATATGGAAAAGATTGAGGAGAGAAAATGGCATCGACTTCCGATATCAGGAATGGCATGATAATCAAGTTCAAGAATGACCTTTTTGAAATTGTCGAGTTTCTACATGTGAAACCTGGTAAAGGTGCTGCTTTTGTTCGTACAAAACTGAAGAACGTGAAGACTGGTAAAGTTATCGATAACACCTTCCGTACCAGTGAAAAACTGGAATCTGTGCGGGTGGAAAAACATAAAAAAGAATATCTTTATTTCGATGGTGAATTCTACGTTTTTATGGATAGTAATACTTTTGAACAGATACAGGTTGCCAAAGAAGTAATTGGTGATAACGAAAAATTCCTTGTCGAGAATATGGAAGTAGCCATGAAGTTCGATCCGGAAGGCCAAATACTTGGTCTTGAGCTTCCTGTAATAGTTATTCAGGAAGTAGCGGAATGCGAACCCAATTTTAAAGGAAACTCTGCTTCAGTAAGCGGTAAGAAAGCTGTTACGGACAGGGGTTTAAATATAACCGTTCCCTTCTTTATAGAAGTGGGTAATAAAATTAAGATAGATACCAGAACCGGCGAATATATGGAAAGAGTATAAACCGGAAATTGAAAATATGTTTTTTAAAAGTATAACATAGGAGAATTAAAATGCCAAAAGCAAGATCATTCGCAGCAAAACTTGCTCACGATATAAGTACTGAAGGTAAAGTACTCTGCCCTACATGCAACACAGAAATGAAAAGAGTTAAGCTTGTTCGAGCTCGCAAATCCAAGGCAGATAGCTGGACGCCCAAGTATGAATTCGTTAGCATGTGTAAATGTAATGAAACAGATATTTTAGCTGGTAAAGTTTAAAAAGTAGTTTTACCCATAAACAAGTCAAAATACCCTCTTGTCCACACGATAAGAGGGTGTTTGTATATTTTTCTGGGAGCGTAAATGAAAAAAGTTTTTTGCCTTTTTGTACTGGTCGGATTAATTACCGTTTTCCTTTCTGCAGTTCCGCCTGTACCCGGAAAAACTACTGGATTAATAAATTATAAAGAATATCCTTCCGAGATTTATTCCCGTTCAAATTCAAATCGGAACAGAGATCTACCGCAAAGCATATTGGCTTTGATGGTGGAATTTAACGATGTTACATTCGACCTGATCCCCGACTACCCGGATTCCCTGGCACACAATAAAGAATATTTTGAGCGATTGCTTTTTCATATGACATCTTTGTTTGATGACGCCTCACACGGGCAATATGTTCTTACCGAAGAAAGTTATACTGTCTGGGAAAACATCATCACTGTTTCTCAGGATATGGGCTATTATGGTGATGATGATCTTTCACTGGGACGAATTTGTGAATTTGTGCAGGAAGTAGTGGAAATCGCAGATGATCAGTTGGATTATAACGATTACGATGCTATAATGATCATCCATGCCGGAGCTGGACAGGAAGCGGATATTAACGGCACTAATTCAGAAGAGCTGTTCAGCACTTTTCTAACCAGGCGGTCCCTGCAAGCAGGTATCGATCCGGAAAATGACGATTTCCCAGGTATTGAAACAGACGATGGAGTTATCTTAAAAGAATTTGCGATAATGCCGGAAACAGAATGGCAGCCGGATTTTATAATTGGAGAAGATCCTGTCTATGGTCTCCTGGGAGTTTTCTGCCATCAGTTCGGTCATCAGATCGGACTGCCCACGCTCTTCGATAACGATTCATCTAATGGAGCTTCTGCCGGTATCGGCTCCTTTGGGCTGATGGGTACGGGTGTGTGGAATGCCAATGGTTTTGTCCCTCCGCTTCCCTGTGCCTGGTCACGTTATTACCTGGGCTGGGAAGATGATAATATCGTCGAACTGAATTCTTCTTTTGAAAACATGCCGCTTACTTTTCCTACTGCCGATGATGATGAAACCCCAAAATTATACAAGATCAATATATCCAATAAAGAGTATTTTCTACTGGAAAACAGACAGCAGAACCCTGATGGCAGTATGCTGGGCAGTGATCCATCCTTTACTTTTACACTTCTCCCTGAAGGGCAGCAAGATGTATACCCTCCCGGACACCCTAATGCAGGACAGCCAAAATTTAATTTCATGGAAAATACTTACAAAGATTGTGAGTGGGATTTCTACCTGCCGGGTTTGGGTGGACCGGATTCACCGGTAATAGACGGTTCTGGTATGCTTATCTGGCACATCGATGAAAATATAATAGACGCTAATTTCGATCCCGATTTCGAGAATAACTCTATAAATGCAGATGCTTCGCATAAAGGAATAGATATGGAGGAAGCAGATGGTGTTCAGCATTTAGATACTGCTTATCAGTTATATAGCTGGGGCTCTGCTTATGATGCATACCGTGAAGGAAATAACACTTATTTTGGTGAGCTTATTCATAATGGTTCATACTCTTTACCAACAGCAGAAAGTTACTATGGTGGAAATCAAATAGAAATTCTAAGTATAAGCGAATCTGATTCATTGATGACCTTTTCTGTTAATTATGAGTGGTCGCTCAGTGCAGATTATATCGGAGAAAATCCATATCCGGCTGCTTTCCTGGATTTCGATGGTGATGGAGAAAATGAAATTTTCTACCCAATGCCGAATGGAAAATTATATTTATGGAAAGATGATATAGATTATCCGGGATTTCCTCTGAATCTTTCTATTGTTTCAATACTCAGCAATTATTATTCTTTTGATACTGCAACCGGCAGCATTTTTATTCCTGCCGAAACTACAGTGGGCGATAATGCAATGCTGTTCCGGATTGATAATGACCTGGATAATCTACAGGAATTATGTCTTTTTGAAAACAATAGGGAATGGTTGGCTGCACCGGTAATTAATCCAGATTCTACTTTAGCACAAAGATTGTTTCTACCTTTATCGGATTCTTTCGGAACCGGAAGTGAAATAATTGTACTCGATTCACTTTATCAAACCTTGACCTCTTATTCTTTTGATCTGCATATTTCGTCCAATTTGATGTTGAAAGAACAAAATCTTTATTTCATTTCAGATGACTGGAAGCTGGTTAAGATCAATATAATCAGCGAAGAAATTGATATAACTGATTTAGACATAATTGAACCTCAACTTGTAATTCATTCTGCATTACTGGCAGATCTCGATGGTGATGAAACAGACGAGATCATAGCTGTAACCGATAGCGGTGCTGTTTACTGTTTTGAGCAGACCGGAGAGCTAAGAAACGGATTCCCTGTTGATATTGACCTCAATGCCGTTTCTATTCCTTCTATTGCAGATGTAGATAATAACGGGTTTCTTGACATTCTGATCGGTGGAGAAAACACATTTGCCATAGTGAATAAAAACGGAGATGTTTTTCAACCGCAGGAAGTAATTTCTAATCCCGATTCCACTTTTACTGCTGCCGGTGTTATTGCTTTTGATATCGAGAATGACGATGATCTGGAGATACTTGGAAATATGTCGCGCAATAGACTTTGTGTATGGGAAAACCTGAACAATTCCAACTTTGAATTAAACAGAAATTATCCGATTTCATTTGGTGAGCGTAGCCTGAATTATCCACTTATTTCAGACTCGGAAAACGAAAACCTGTATGTGTTCATTCCAAGTAACAACGGCACGATTTTCCGTTCTGATCTTCCCTTTGCAGAATCTGGTGATATTGAGCAAACTGTTTGGAAAACCGAATATGCCAATCTACAGAGAACCGCTTCCTACCTGGAAACAATATCACCACCTCCTCCTCCAGGCAAAAAAGTATTCAACAAAGCTAATACATATTTCTATCCCAACCCGCTCAACAGGATATTTTCAAAGGGCATTGATTTTAATAACGAAGTTCCTGAATTCACTATAATTTTGAGGATCGGAACTTTTGTGGATACAGATGTAAATATAAAAATATTTGACATTGCAGCTAATCTTATTTACACAAACACGGTGCAATGCGAAGCAGATTTTTTCAAGAATTTGTATATAAATGCAAAAAAACTGTCTTCGGGTGTTTACTTTGCAGTGCTAAAGGCAAAAGGGAAGGTGCTGAAACTTAAATTTGCTATAGAAAAATAATTTCCAAAGCCTTGAATTTTGGAGGATAAATGAAAAAAGTAATACTAATGATATTGATAATGGTTCTTGCTGTTTTGCTGACGGCAGAAACAAGTGGTGAATACGGATTTCAAATGTTGAAAATAAGTGCCGGAGCAGCTCTCTCCGCCCAGGGTGGAACAGGAGCTTTCTTTTCCAACGATGCTTACGGATTTATGCAAAATCCCGCTGCCGGGTTCCTGAAAAGAAAAAGAGTTCTTTCTCTTTCTCAGAATTACTGGATCTTCGATACTACCATAAACAGTGGTGCTTATGCTTATTCAAATGGGAAAAGATCTTTTGGCTTTGGTTACCGCTATCTGAATTACGGCAAATTGGAAGACAGAGATGATACCGGTACTTTACTCGGTGAATTCCATCCTATGGACCTGGTGCTTTCCACAAATTTCGGTTATCGCATAACGCCCGATCATTACGCAGGTGTTAATGTCAGTCTGCTTTATGAAAAGATCGATACTTCTTCCAGTTTTGGATTCACGATAGACCTGGGTTATACTTATCTCACACCCATCAAAGATATGCTTATCTCCGCAGCTTTGAAACATCTTGGGAAAACATCCGCGATGGATAAAGACGTTATTGATCTACCTATCACGGGTGAGCTCTCCGTGGTTAAAAGTTTCCAATTGGTCAGTAAAAATTTCTCTACTGAGTTGAAAGCAGTAAAACATATTGATGATGATGAATTTAAAGCAGTATGGGGAATTAAAGCCGAAATTAATCGTACTTTCAATTTAAAATTTGGATATAAATTCAACTATGATTCGGAAAATATTTCAGCTGGTTTCGGTATCAACCTGAAAAAGATCTCACTCGATTATGCTTATATTCCTTTTGATTATGAGATCGACGATGTTCATATTATGGGGCTTACTTATAGATTCTAAATGGGAAGGTTTTATGAAATTCTGGTGGCGTATAATTATTTTGCTGGCAATGCCTTATTACCTGGCAGCATTGGCTTATGTTCCTAATCAGATCATTTTCAAAACCTCTATTCCCCGGCAAATTATAGAAAAAACCACTGGCCTGGAAGAATTTGATTCTTTCCTGTCTGAAAAAGATATTAAGAACATTAATCCTGTACTGAAAAAAACTCAGAACCATTATTTTGTTGCCTCTTTTGATAGTGATATTAACTGGGATGAACTGGAAAATCTGCAATTTGAAGGCATAGAGTACATCCAGCCTAATTATATCAATTCCTTTTATGTGGAGCCCAATGATCCTGAATATATTAACCAGCAGGTAGATTTTGAGAATTGCAATATTCCGCCAGCCTGGAATTATACCACCGGCAACGGGGAAATAATTGTCGGGATTGTTGATTCCGGTATTCATTTTGATCACCCTGACCTGCAAAATAATATTTATATTAATGCCAACGAAATTCCCGATGACGGAATTGATAATGACGGCAACGGCTACATTGATGACTGGCGAGGTTGGGATTTCGTGGATGCTCCAGAATTATATACTTTGGCACTTGGCGATTATACTGTGCAGGATAACGACCCCAGCGACGATTTGAACCACGGTACCCATATTGCAGGAATTATAGGTGCCGATGCCAATAACCAGGAAGGAGTTTGCGGTATTTGCTGGAACGTGAAACTTCTTGTCATCCGCTCCGGGTTCAACACGGTGGATGGTGGCTACCTGCAGGATGATGATGCGGCAGCGGGAATTATTTATGCTGCCGACATGGGAGCGGATGTCATCAGCCTGAGCTGGGGAGACATCAATTTTTCACAGATCATTGCCGATGCCTGTTATTATGCCTATGAACACGGTTGTACTATTGCGGCTGCCGCTGGAAACGAAGGTAGCACAAACGCTCACCTTCTTACCTATCCTGCCAGGCTTTCCACCACACTATCCGTGGGAGCGGTGGACAAATATAAACAACTTGCTTCTTTCTCCAGTTATGGTCCTGAGTTGGATTTGGTTGCACCGGGACAATTTATTATAAGCACTTACGATGTGACCCTCGGCAACCTCTACCAGGAACAATCTGGTACCTCGATGTCGGCACCGTTTGTGGCTGCTGGAATTGCCTTGCTGCTTTCAATAGAACCGGGACTGAATTATGAAGAAATCCGGGGAAGATTGATCTCATCTGCTTTAGATCTGGGTGATCCCGGATTTGATAATGTTTATGGAAATGGTATGCTGAACGTGCAGGAACTTCTTACTAACCTGAACTACCCTGTTATCGAGATCAGCTACCCACTCGATAACGCCGGGTTGAACGATGACTTCGATATAATTGGAACGGTGCAGTCTCCAAGCTTCTGGCGGTATTCGGTACAATATACTTCCGCGCCCATGCCCACACCTCTTGACTGGGAAGATGTTGACCCGGATATATCATACTACGATTATGAAGTTGAAAATGATATTATCGCATCCTTCTGGATAAGCAATTACTTCCCGGATAATACTTACAAGATCAAAGTGGAAATATTTACTTCTACAAATGAAAGCTACAGCTATTTGCGAACTATTACCATAGACCAGTCACCACCTATTTTCCAGGAACAATATGCAGCCATAATGAAAAGATACAATGAAGAAATTTCGGAATATTACCTGCAGGCAGTGTTCGATGAAAACGTGTTTTTATCTTACCGTGAAGCAGGTTCAGGTGCTTATCTTCCTGTCAGTAATTATGCCGATTCTATCCAGATTTTTAATCCCCTGATTTTTGCAGGAACAAATCTCCTGGATATAAAAGCTGTGAATGTGTCGGGTTTGGAAACTGAAGTCTATAATGCTTATCAATATGATCCCGAAATTGAGTATATCGACCTGAATTCTTACACTCAAACCGAGCTGGGAAATGAACTGGTTGCAATACGGAAAATGCATGACTTCGATGGTAATGAAAAAAGTGAATTCGTTGCCCTGGAAATTGTGGATGGCGTACAGACACTGAAAATATTTGAACTGGACTATGATGAACTTATCACTAAACATACATTCCCGATTAGTTTCTGGCCGGATGATATGGGAGATACTAACGGACAGGGAATCGAAGTGCTGGGTCGTCTTGCTGGCATACCAATAATTTATGAAGTAACAACAGGCTTATATCCAGATTTTGTTATCTATCCTGCTGATGATGCATTCGTGGTAAATTTTGCTGATGTTGATGGAGATGGAATAG
>DAOUUD010000034.1 GCA_030668345.1 Candidatus Cloacimonadota bacterium
AATCCAGAATACCAGGGAAAAGGTATCAGCACGGAAATGATAAGATCAATGGTTCAAATCGGGAAAAAGAACAACCTTGAAACTTTAATAATTCCTGTCCGCCCAACATTGAAGAAAGATTATCCATTAATTGATATGAAGCAATACATAACATGGAAGAGGGAAGATGGATTGCCATTTGATCCATGGCTTCGAGTTCACGAGAAACTAGGTGGAAAGATCATTAAAGTATGTTCAGAAGCAATGAAGATTTCAGGAACAATTTCCGATTGGCAAAACTGGACAGGAATGCACTTTACCGAGAGTGGAAAGCATATTATTCAAGGGGCTTTGAATCCTGTTGAAATTAATGTTGAAAAAAATATGGGAATTTACATCGAACCGAATGTTTGGGTGGAGCATAAATTGTAAGTAGCGAACCAGTCTTCGCTAAGCTTCGACTTGGCAAGCAAAACGAACAAATCAAAACTTTTATTCTTGTTCACAAGTTGAACTTGTGAACACAATTGAATAGGAAGTTATACTTCCAAGCGATAATAAGTGAAACTTAATGCTCAAGTGCGTTTACAAGTGCAACTTGTAAACGAGGGAAACGAATGGAAAAATTAAAAAGTCAGTGTTAGTCAGTGGCTGATAACTAAAAAGGAAAATAATGATATTTCAAACAGAAAGATTGAAAGTAAGAAAACCGGATAAAACAGATATCGAAATGTATTTCAAACTCTGGAATTCACCGGAAGTGATGCAAAATGTAGGTTTCCCGCAGGGTTTGAAAATTTCAAAAGAAACAATTTCCGAGCAAATCAAAAATCAGGATGAAACCGAATATGATAAAACCCTGGTTGTGGTTGAAAAATCCAGCGATGAAGCAATTGGAGAATGCAAACTTGGCTTTCCGAACGAAGAAGGAATTTCCATAACTGATATAAAGCTTCTTCCGGAATTCCGGGGAAATGATTACGGAAAGGAGATCAAGAATGCACTCTGCTTGTATCTTTTCAGCAGAACTAACTGCAAGATAGTTGAAGCTTCTCCAAATAAAAAGAATATAGCTTCCCGAAAAATACAGGAAGCTTGTGGCGGTGTAAAAGTTCGAGAAGGTGTTTATCATTTTCCTGAATCGATGCGGGATTTCACAGAAGATGTGAATTTAATAATCTATTACATTTATAAAAAGAAATGGCTGGAAATGAATCTGCAAATAGAGAAGATAAATAACGGCAAAGAACGCAGTCGGATCTGCGAAAAAGTAATTCTTTCACTTCCCAATTGGTTTGGACTTGAAAAAGTAAATAAGGAATACATTGAGAAAGTTGCAAATACTACCTTTTATGCAGCTTATATGTTTGGCAAAGAAGTGGGATTCTTCTCGATCATTTCACATTTTCCTCAAACATGTGAGATCTATGTTTGTGGCATTCTATCAGAATACCAAAGACTGGGACTTGGTACAAAACTACTGAAAGTTATTGAGAAAGATTTGAAAAAGAAAGGAGTGAAGTTCCTTACAGTGAAAACTTTAAGCGCATCCCATCCTGACAAAGGATATGCAAAAACCAGAAAGTTCTATGAAGCTTCTGAGTTTGTCCCTTTGGAAGAATTCAAGACACTTTGGGGAGAAACTAATCCGTGTTTGTTTATGGTTAAGGAACTGTAAAAAATGATAAATAACTGTTCACTATCGAACATCAAGTGTTTCATTAACGGACATAAAAAATATTATCCAAGATATTCTAATTATTTAGAATACATGAAGATAGATTGTTGGCATATTATTTGCTAAATTAAATATAATTTATGGAGAAATTATGAAAAAAGTTTATATATTGATTTTATTTTTATTTATAGGAATCCTCAATGCAAAAGTTGAGTTAAATATCCCAAAGTTGGAAAGACCTCCGATCATTGATGGGAAGATCAGTGAAGGTGAATGGGAAAATACTATTATCATCGATAAATTTTATCAGATAGCTCCAGGAGATAACACAGAACCTTCCGAAAAAACAGAATTCTTTGTTGGATACGATGATAAGAATCTGTATCTCCTGGCAAAATGTTATGCGGAAGATACCGGGATAATCAGGGATTTTCACTGCAGTCGCGATGCCATTTATACAACAGACAGGATATTTATCTTCCTCGATACATTCTATTCCAATCAACAAGCATATTATGTGGGAGCCAATCCAAACGGGGAGCAGGCAGACGGTATCGTTATCAATGATATTGATACATCCATAGACTTGTTTTATGAATCCAGTTCGAATATAACCGATTATGGGTATCTGGTAGAGATTGCTCTTCCATTTAAAAGTATCAAATATAAAAGCGGCAGGAATGTTTCCTGGGGTTTTTTCCTTAAACGTCATATTCCACATAGGAACGAAGAAATTACCTGCTTTCCCGTTAAACGCGGTGGAGGGAATTATTATGATAATTACGGAATCATGAAATTCGAGAATATCCCTGCAAAGATGAATTTGAAATTGATACCTGCTGTTACCGGAAATTATACCGAAAATGAGGATAAACTGTTGAATGAAACAGAAACTGAAACTAACTTTGAACCTGAAATGAATATCTTCTTCGAACCGAATTCCAACCTCACAATAACAGCAACCATCAACCCGGATTTCAATATCATCGAAGCAGATGCTCTGAATATCAATGTAAACAATCGCTTCCCCATATTCTATCCTGAAAAACGCCCATTTTTTATCGAGCAAACCAATCCGTTTTATACCGATATCAATATATTCTATACCCGGCAGATAGTTGCCCCAAAATGGGGAACAAAATTATCCGGTACTTTTGGAAAATATTCTGTTTTTGGATTAGCTGCACTCGATGAGAAAGCTCCTGCTGAGCGATTCTTCGAGGAAGAAGAATTTGAGGGAAAATCTGCAGATACACCTTTTGTATTTACCAGCGTTGCCAGAAAGCTCGATGGGGGTGATTCCCGCATTCGTCTGGCAGGTGCTTTACGAAAATTTAAAGAATATGAGAATTTTGTGCTTAACTTGGATACTAACTTCAGGTTCACAAATGAAATAAACTTTGAAGGTCAGTTTGCAGCAAGTTCTAATGAGGATATGAATGAAAACACAAATGGATACAGTTATGCGACAGAGCTTAATTTTTATAATGGAACCTGGTTCATTCATAACTTCGCAAAAGGTCTTACAAAAGATTTTACTGCTGATCTCGGTTTTATTTCAGAAACAAATATTAACTGTTTTAAGAACAGGATTGAATACCAAATTCACTCAAAAACCGATGAAGATAGAATCCGCTATATGGAAATTGCTTCTACTCAGGTAATTAAATACGATTATGATCTCTCTAATGTTATGGAAACCTATTGGGAAGTTATGCTCGGAGGAATATTTAAAAGTACTTTTGAATTCTGGACAGGATGTGAGATGATGATGATAGATTATGCCGGGAAAGATAACCATGTTTATTATCCATGGCTTTGCGTGGAATATTATCCCATAAAAGCTCTGGGTGGGGAAATCGTGCTTGTAGACGGTGAAAATCTGTGGTATGGAAATGAAGCAGAAATAGGTGATTATAGGAAATTTGAAACAACATTATTTGTTCGACCAACAAATAATTTGGATATCGAATTCAGGCAAAAATACTACGAGACTGTATCATTTTATATAGCACGAACTTATGAAACAAAAGTAAAATTTCAGTTCCATAAAAATTTCTGGGTGAGAGCAATACTGCAGGTTACCGATAATGATGTTTTTGCTGATGATGAAAAGGATAAAAGAATAGATTTTTATCCTTTATTCACCTATAAACCTAATGCAAATACAGCAGTTTATCTAGGAGCAAGTAGTACGGATTCGGAAGGAAATGAATATATATGGGATGATGATATTGAAGATTTGCATAACAGTAAGTTTGATCAGAAAATTACTACTTACTTCCTTAAAATAAGCTACACATTTGATATGATGTAGAAAAGATTACTTGTTACAAAATCCCTGTTTTGTAACATAGAATTTACGCGAAACTCAATTTCGCACAAGATAGCGTTCCCAAAGAGGACTTTTGGAACGAGGGTAAAAGGAGAAAATATGATTTTAAATCCAACGATAGAAACATTGATGAATCATAGATCAATTAGGAAATACACGGATGAAATTCCATCCAATGAAATGATTGAAACAGTTGTGAAAGCAGGTCAACAAGCAGCTTTTGCCGGTCAGCTTGGAAGCTTGATACTTTCCAGAGAGAAGAAAAGTCATCCTTTTGGTGCACCAATTTATTTTATTGTATGTGTGGATATTCACCGGATGCAAAAAGTAATGGAAAAGAGAAATTGGAAGATGATCTCATCTGATGCAGCTATGCTTCTTTTTGGAGTACAAGATGCTTGTTATATGGCTCAAAATCTTGTAATAGCTGCCGAAAGTTTGGGCTTGGGAACTTGCTATCTGGGTTTTGTTCCCTTTATGGCAGATAAGCTGATAGAGAAATATAAACTTCCACCAAAAGTTCTTCCGCTGGTCGGAATTACGATTGGTTATCCGGCAGAAGTTCCACCTGTGCGTCCACGTTATCCCCTCGATTTTTCATGTTTTGAAGGAAAATATCCTGAATTCTCGGATGAGCAGATAGAAAGAGCAATGAAGCAAATGGATGAAGGTTATCTGGCACAGGATTATTACAATGGTGGAAAACTAATGATCAAACTGGAAAATGATCGTGAAGAAACATTTAATGGATTAACTTATAGTTGGACAGAGCACATTTCTCGCAAATGGGGGCAATGGTTGAATGATCCCGAAGAATTAAGAGAAGTATTAAATAAATATGGATTTGAGTTTTTAAAGAAATAAAAGGAGATAGTATGTTAGTTCACAAAAAAATGATACAGAAACTTAATCAGGGAGCAAAAACAGAATACAAAAAGTGTCTGCAAGAAGTAAAAACAATCTGGGAAAAGGAACATGATCAGGTGAATAAATTCAGGAAATTCGCTTTTGCAGTTGCAGATAAACTTCTTTTCTATTCTAAATTGGAAAAGGAATTCTCTGACAATTATTACAAAGAAAATTCTCCTGATGCTCTGAGAGCGAAAAATTCACAACTCTTCAATGAATTGAAAGCAGAAAATTACAAAGTCTGCTATGCTAATCCTGAATATACATCAGAAGTCTTTGGAACTAAACTGGGACCAATGTTTGCAAGCTATTACACTTCTGTGAGAAGTTGTTTGAATTTTGCGTTTGAGCATAAACTCTACGCGCTTCAACGAAAGCTGGGTCAATTCTTAGAGCTTTATGAACTCCTGAAAGTTAGAAATGAAGAGACTTCCAAATATAAGGAAATCATAATAAAATTGACTAAAGATCTACATATTGATCGCACTACAATTCATATTCTTGAACAATTTGATCCGGAAATTTCCAAATATGAAGATATTGTAATGAACGCAGATCTTTCCAACACAAATTATCTTTATCAATATGGGAAAAATATTTCGGCAAATGAGGTCAAGACAGCGGAATTTCTGATGAACTATCCTGAAGACAAAATCAATAAACTGGTGAAAGCTATGGTAAAAGCTTATATTCGTGGTTTTGAGCTTTCCAGGAAGGATATCAAGAAAAAGGAAACTCTTAAAATTATCTATAATATAGGTCAGGAAAGGATCGTACGGAAGCTTGTGAAAAGTTTTAATGCAAAGGGATTTAAAGTGATCTTGAATGATGCAGTATCCACAAGTGCTAACAGACAGTATGGTTATGATCACCGCTTTGATAAGGCACTCTATTTCGATGAGGATTTCATTAAAAGAATGCTGGCTCATCAAGAGGAAGTTATGAAAGCCTGCTCAGATCACCTGGTAAAATTCTCCGGTCCGATATTCTTTACTAAATTCGGTGATAAACCATTCAAACCTGTTCAGAAGAAAACGTGTTTAAAGCTTTCCGGTGAACAACAGAAACTTAACCAGTTTTATAGTATTTCTATGAATAAATCATATCAGAAATATATGCCCAGAACAGAGACGAGTTTTTCAATTATCGGATTTCCGGTTCCAGACATCGGAGATCAATTTGAAGCTATCTTCGAAGATACACTTGCGCTTAATATGATTGACACCGAGCATCATGAGAAGATCCAGCAACATATTGTAGATGAACTCGATAAAGCGGATTTTGTGCATGTGAAAGGGAAAAACGGAAATAAAACTGACATTATGGTTAAGATGCAGAAACTTGTGGATCCCTCCAAACACACCAATTTCGTTAACTGCGGTGCAGATGTAAATATCCCGGTCGGGGAGGTATTCACTTCTCCAACTTTAAAATCTACAAATGGTGTACTGCATGTGAAGGAAACATATCTTAAAAGTATGCGGTTTGAAAATTTAAAGATCACTTTTAAAGACGGTTATGTTAATAAATATACATGCAGCAACTTCCAAGATGAAGAAGATAATAAAAGTTATATCCAAGAAAATATCCTGTTCCCACACGAAACACTTCCTCTTGGTGAATTTGCTATTGGAACAAATACAATGTCGCATGTAATGTCAAAGAAGTATAATATCCTTCCCATAATGCCGGTTCTCATTGTTGAGAAAATGGGTCCGCATTTCGCTATCGGAGATACTTGTTTCAGTTGGGAAGAAGATTTCGCAGTATTCAATCCGATCGATGGAAAAGAAATAACTGCCAGAGAGAATGAGCACAGTGCAATGCGTAAAATTGATATTCAGAAGGCTTATACAAACTGTCATACCGATATTACTCTACCATATGAAGACCTTGATTTCATTACAGCAATTACTTCTGAAGGTGAGAAGATCGACATTATTAGAAATAGTAGATTTGTGGTACCCGGGACAGAAGAATTGAACATTCCTTTAAATGCTTTAAGGAATGATAATCAATAAATCTTGACATTTGATGCGAAATTTTTTTTAAGTAAAATATTATTTTTTAAAATAAAAAAGGAGGTTTTATGAAAATCGGAAAAGTATTAATTGTTTTGATGTTTATCGGAACAATGTTTTTCCTGAGTAGTTGCGAAGAAACCACAGAACCGGAAGAATCCGCAACACTAATTGTCGATAGCACACCGCAGGGTGCGACGATCATTTTGGATGGTGATCCGGTGAGAGCGGTTACTCCGGCAACCCTGGAGATCGAACCGGGTTATCATGAATTGAGATTAGAACTCGAAGACTATTATTATTATTATGAACCATTTAGTGTGAGTAGCGGAGGTACATACGAAATCAATGCTTCGATGAATGAGTATGAGACATACGCTGGTTTGATCTTGGATACATGTCCAATGGGCGCCTATGTTTACCTGAACGGAACGAATTTAGGTATAACAACACCCTGCTATATTAGTGAATTTTCTGGAATTATCGGACCGGGAAACCACAATATTCGTCTTTATTTACAGGATTATAACGAAATAAATGTAGATTTCTTATATGAACAGGGATATTTGCATGTATTAAGTGAAGCCTTTACACTACCTGTGCCACCCTACCCGGTATTCAATATCTCTCAACCACTAAATGGACAAACCTTTACCGATAATGTGATCACTCTTCAAGCTTCTGTAGAATTGAGTAATGGTTCATCTTATACAGGCAATTCTGCCATCCTCACTTTGAATGGTAATGATTATGAAGTGTCTGTAAATGGAGGTGCTATTTATCATACACTATCCATTATATACGGAGACAATACAATGAGCTTAAGAGCAAACAGCCCGGATGGTAATACTGGTGTAAGTGATATTATCACTGTTTACGGAAATTTTGATGCACCTGAGATAGAAGTAGTACTTACCTGGAACACTCCCACCTCAGACCTCGACCTGCATGCCTGGAATCCTTTTGGAGAGCATTGTCATTGGTTAAATATGACTATCTCAGATGGTTCGCTGGACATAGATGACGTTGAGGGATATGGTCCAGAAACATTTGCTGTACAAACTGCCAACGTGGGTATTTATGAAATCCAGATAAACTGCTACTCTCTTGATATGGATGCTTATGCAGATGCTACCGTGCAGGTTTTCTTCGATGGAGTATTGGAAGATACTTTCGGACCGCACCATTTCATAGTTGATGACTATAACGGCACCGACCCCCTTGCCTGGTGGGAAGTATGTACAATTACTGTTACCGGAAGAGGGGAAGCGTCTATTACAAATCAACCATTATCAGCTGAAATGCGTGAAAAGATCATGTATGACAAAATGAATCTTCCTAAAAAATAAACATCAAGCTTAAATAATAAAAGACCCGGCAGAAAGTCGGGTCTTTTTTTGTTTCATTAAATAAGATATATTTTTAAACTTGGTTTTGGAAATATTTTTTACAAATCGCAGAGTTTGAAAACGCTAATTGTTACTCTAATTATATTTGTTATATTAATGATAAGAATGAGTCAATAATATTAAATTCTTGACACTTAACATTATAATATAAATCAATAAAACATTAAATTTCAATAAAACGAGGTGGTATTCCATGAGGGTCTTTAAGTTAATTTTAATTTGGTTTTTCATTGGGATATTATTTATCCTGAATGGATGTAACAATGCTGTAGAACCTGATGAATATGCAACTCTTGTAGTTAGCAGCACACCCGAGGGAGCTTTTATAATTCTTGATGGTGATTCCACAGGTTATGTTACACCGGCAAATCTGGAGATCGATCCTGGAGATCATATATTAGAATTGAAGTTAAACGGATACAATGATTATACTGTTAGTTTTTCTGTAGAAAAAGGAGATACATATACAATTAACGCAATTTTAAATGACTCCATAACTCTAATTGTAAACAGCACACCAGAGGGAGCAACTATAATTCTGGATGGTAATAATACAGGTTTTCTTACACCGGCAACCCTGGAGATTGTTCCAGGTGAGCATGAATTAAGATTGGAATTAGTTGGATATCAAAGTTATGTTGGAACCTTTTATATAAATGGGGGGGACACCTATACAGTTAATGTGATTCTGGAAAATATAACAACTACATCTCTTCAGATAAGCAGTGTCCCATCCGGTGCTTCCATTTACGTTGATGGAACTTATACCGGGTTATTTACTCCAGCTACAATTAATGGATTAGTACCCGGATATCATTTCTTAAGGCTTTATTTAGAGGGTTACAACGAATATAATGAATATTTTAATCTGGTGGAAGGAACACAGTATGTAGTTAATGCGAACCTGGAAACTCCTCAGCCACCTTTACCGGTATTTGATATTAGTTACCCGTATGATCAGCAGCACTTCACAGATAACGTGATATATTTAGAAGCAGAAGTCGAACTGGATAACGGAAATCCTTTTACTGGAAATACAGCAATTATAACTTTAAACGGTTTAGATTATGAAATCGATGTTTACTATGGGTATATTTATGTTGATATTTCTATTACTGCTGGTGAAAACACGATCCAATTAAGAGCTAACAGTGCAAATGGTGATACAGGTGTTAGCGATGTGATCACGGTTTATGGTGATTTTACAGCACCAGAAATTGAAGTTGTACTCTGGTGGAATACTCCCACCTCAGACCTCGATCTGCATGCCTGGAATCCTAATGGAGAACATTGTTACTATGGAAATATGGTCATCTCAGATGGTTCGCTCGATATTGATGATACAGAAGGATATGGACCTGAAACATTTGCTGTGCCAACAGCAAATGTGGGAATTTATGAAATCCAAATAAACTGCTACTCTCTTGATGAAGATGCTTATGCCGATGCTACAGTGCAGGTTTTCTTTGATGGAGAATTGGAAGAAACTTTCGGACCGCACCATTTCATAGTTGATGACTTTAACGGCACTAACCCGCTTGCCTGGTGGGAAGTATGTACTATCACAGTTTACAGGGGGCAAGCTTCTATCACCCACGAACCATTATCACCTGAAATGCGTGAAAAGATCATGTATGACAAAATGAATCTTCCCAGAAAATAAACATCAAACTCAAATAATAAAAGACCCGGCTGAAAGTCGGGTCTTTTGTTTATTGAAAAATAGTAAGATTAATTTAAAGTTCTATTTTCAACCTTTCATACGGTCGAGTATATCCAGTCCTTCGTTTACCTGTTCTTTTGTCACAATTCCCTTTTCAATAAGTATCTGACCGATGTACATCCACATTCCTTTATTGCTGTATTGTTTTTGAATAATTAAAGCTTCTTCTACCTGTTCTGCAGTAAGATACCCTTTTTCCTGAAGAATTTCACCGATTCGTTTAGCCATTTTTTACTCCTCCTTAATCTAAGGATAAAATAAAGCCAGGCGCACATAATTATGCAAGATTTTTTTTACCATTAATGGTTCAACCGAGATGATTGAATTAATGCTTGGTTTTACTTTTTCCTCAGGATTTTTCCTTCACCCATCACCATTACTGGGAAAGCACTAAGATCGAGCGGATCATTATTCCATACAACCAAACTGGCCAGCTTACCTTTTTCGATCGTGCCCAGAACATCATCGATACCCAGTATTTTAGCATTCTTGTAAGTAATAAGCGAGATCGCATCTTCTTTATTCATTCCCTGTATCAGGAAGAATTTCAGGCTATCTCGAAGCGAATATGTATGAATAACCGGATGGTCTGTCATCAGGCCAAAGAAAGCTTTTGAATTCATCAGCAGTTTTGCATTCTGATAGTAAGCGTGTTTTAATTCTACTTTGTAACCCAGAGAGCCAAGCGGACCAAAAACAACCGGGATATTATTTTTACCGAGTTCATCGAACACTTCTTTATGGAAAACATCTCCAGTGTGTTCAGCAGTAACTTTCAGGTTATATTTTTTTGCTAATTTTATCAGGTAATACACATCATCTTCTTTATGAACGTGAATTTTTGCGGTCATCTTGCCGCGCAGCAGGAGCAGAAGAGCCTTTTCTTCCGGTAAGAACTCCAGTTCGAATTCTTTATCGGCGATCTTTAATTCCTCTTCGAGTTCTTTTTTAGAGATTTTCTTTTCTTTCAATTTTTTATTGAATTCTCTGGTTTTTTTCTTGAGATCTAATTCCTTCTTTTCTCTTTTAATGAGTACCGCATCCAGTTTTTTTTCCAGCAGTGCATAAATTCCCATCCTGGTATTGGAACGTTCTCCCTTCCATTCCTGGGTGGAACGCGGATTGTAACCGAGTGCCATCTTGAAACCGTAATCCTTCATAAAAGCTTCTTTTACGTTACGGGCATAATTCCTGATGATCTTGGCTCTTCCACCAATGAGATTTCCACTTCCAGGAACAACACAACTATACAGTACTCCAAAATCAACTGCATCTTTGAAAGCACGATCATCAAAATAGATACTGTTCAATGGATCATCGAGCGGGTTGATCTGGTTCACAATATCGTTAACTTCGCTTTCTTGCCAGGGTTCACCATCCCGGTCCATTCCAATATGAGAATGTGGATCGATAAAAGCAGGTGTAACAAATCCTTCGAAATCGGCTTTCATGGCGTTTTTTGTTACTTCTACTATCTTTTCGTCTTCTACGATGATGAATCTGTTTGTATAACTTTTCAGTCCATCATACAAGACTTTAGCTTTAATAACGGTCTTTTTCATTTTATACCTCTTTTTTAATAAATTATTGTTTTTCAAATAATTTGGTTAAACCTTTTGCCAGAAGTAATCCAAACAAAATGGAAGGGAATAATTCTGGTTTATCACTTATTACGAACTCATGCACATAACCCAGAATTGCGATTCCAAGTAATGGAAAGATATCGTTCAATTTTTTCTTAGACATTCTTTATCTCCTTTACTATATTTCTTCAAAGAACATAATTATTCATCCAATGCAAATTCGACGGCTGCTTCTGCATGGAGTTGGGCTGTATCGAAAAGTGGTATCCTAACCTCTTCCTGTTTTATAAGAAGTGGAATTTCCGTGCATCCCAGTATAATTCCTTCAGTACCCTGCTCGATCAATTCGTACATGATGCTGTAATATATCTCTCTGGAATATTTCTTAATTTTACCGGTAACCAATTCATTAAAAATAATTTTATGAACCAGTTCTCTTTTTTCTTCTGGAGGAATAAGCACATCGATATCAAATTTTTCTTTCAATCTCTTTTGATAGAAATCTCCTTCCATGGTTGTTTTTGTTCCCAGAAGACCCACTTTATGAAAACCTTCTTGTTTAATGGCTTTTCCCAGGGGATCGGCAATATGCAATACAGGAATTGAAATGGAATTCTGAACTTCATCATAAACTTTGTGAAGTGTATTTGCACAGATTAGAACGCAGTCAGCTCCTGCTTTTTCCAGTAGGATTGCTTTTTCTGTAAGTAACTTACCGATCTGCTGCCAGTTAGAATCACGTATTACTTGAAAATCCAGGGAATAAAGCAGGATCTCAGCAGAATGGAATTTACCTATTTTGTGCCTGATCGTTTCGTTAATGATCCTGTAATATTCTTTGGTAGATTCCCAACTGACTCCACCGATAAGACCGATTGTTTTCATAAGTTAGTTGCCTCCACAGTTACCTTCATTATTTCATTCTTTTTAAGTTTGATTAACATACCTTCGTAGGATTCTAGTTCTTTTTGCAATTTTGGTATTCTTATAAAAATGAATATTGCAATGATTAAAGTAATTATCGCGGGAATCAAAAAAAATT
>DAOUUD010000251.1 GCA_030668345.1 Candidatus Cloacimonadota bacterium
TATATCTTTTGCAGTAGAGAATTGAAGATTATCATAATTCCTAGTATATCCTCGGTCATTTTGTTTATGAGTTATATTTATACTGGAAGGCAGGTCTTCAGACAAGATCGTATCATGATCGGCAAGTGCCACGGCATGTTCAATGGCATTTCTTAATTCTCTTATATTACCTTTCCATTCATTACTGCTCAGAATAGAAAAAACCACATCCGTTATTTTCAGATCTGGCTTATTGTATTTCTTGCAGAATTCGGTTACGAACGTTTTTGTTAATAATTTGATATCTTCCATTCGTTCCCTCAGAGGAGGAATGTGAATGTTTATTACATTCAGCCTGTAATAAAGGTCATCACGGAGTTTCCCATTAATAATTTCTTCTTCTAAATCTTTATTTGTTGAAGCAATTATTCTCACATCTACAGAAATATCGTTTTCTCCCCCCACTTGGCGGATAACTCCCTTTTCTAAAGCTCTTAACAATTTTACCTGGAATTCAGGACTAGTTTCAGTTATTTCATCCAGGAAAAGTGTACCACCATCTGCTTCCTGAAAATAACCAATTTTATCGCGGATAGCACTGGTGAACGAGCCTTTTTTATGCCCGAAAAGCGCACTTTCTAAAAGATTTTCCGGAAGGCTACCACAATTCACTGCAACAAATTTTTTGTTTTTCCGGTTACTGTTTTTATAGATCAATTCGGCAAATAGTTCTTTACCAACCCCTGTTTCACCGGATATAAGAACTGTAGTATCTAGCGGTGCTATACGTTTAATCTTTTCCAAACGTTGTTGGATTACTAAACTATTACCTACAATATGAGCTCTGTCAAATTCATGATCCAGGATTGAACGCAAACGTTTTATTTCTTCTGTCTGCCATCTGATCTTCAGGATCTTTTCTATCATCAATTTAAGCAGGTCCAGGTCTTCCACAGGTTTCTCTATGAATTCGTCAGCGCCTAGCTTCATTGCTTCTACAGCCATTTCGATGGAAGCTTTACCGCTTATGACCATCACTGCAATTTGAGGCCAATTCTTCTTAATTGTCTTCAGAAGTTCCAGCCCAACTTCACCGGGCATAACAAGGTCGGTAAGAGCAATGTGATAATCATTGTTCTTTATTTTTTCCACTGCAACAAATGCAGATTCTGCAGTATCGATGTAATAATCTTCTTCCAACTGACGCTTAAAGATGTCTCGTGTATCCTGTTCATCATCAACAATAAGAATTCGTGCCTTTTTACTTTCATTATTGTTTTGTGTGTTTGTTGTCATAGATCCTTCCTTTTACTTAATTGGCAGATTTATTGTGAATTTACTGCCCAGTCCAACTTTAGAGTCGACTGTGATATAGCCGTTATACTTTTCAACCACGCTTTTTGAAATTGCCAGCCCCAGTCCGAAACCTGTGCCATCTTTACCTGTTTTTGTAGAAAAATACGATTCAAATATCTTGGGTATATCTCTTTCTTCAATGCCTTCACCTGTATCTTCTATCTCTATAGCGATCATATTGTTATGTGAGTAGGTTCTAACTCGCAGGAATTTATCTTCACTGTTTTTTAGTGCCTCGATAGCATTATTGATGATATTGGCAACGCATAGACTTATATCACTATAAATAGCATTAAGTTTGGGAATATCTTTCTGAAATTTCTTTTCCAGGGTTACGTAGTGTTTAAAGAAAAGGTTATGTTCACAGAAATCCAACTCCCGATCTATAAGTTCATTGATCTTGATAGGTCGCACACTGGAAATATTGCTTTGTTTAACTTTTGTAAGCAATCCTTTCACATTGTTTGCGATCTTTTTCCCGGCATCGATAATTTTAGTTATATCCTCGTTGTCTTTGTATTCTTTTTTGAGTAATTGGGCATATCCCAGAATCGAATTGAGGGGGGAATTGATATTATGAACAATACCTTCCACTTTCCTGCCGAGCTCAGCGGCTTTGTTGCTCTTGATAAGCTCCAGTTCCAGTGCTTCTCTTGCTTTTGTCTGCTTCATCTCATTTGAGATATCTGTAATACTACCAAAGAAGCGATAACCCTCATCATATTTGGTCCGACGAAGATTTAATGTAACATACTTCAATCTATTATTTGGATAAATCTCGAGTTGGGGTACTGTAATACTATAACCTTCCAATATGTTCAGAATGTTTTCTTTGGTTCCCAAAAGCCGCGAAAGATTCTTACCAATAATTTCCTCTTCCTTTTTCAAGCCAGTGATCTTCATAAAACTGGGATTGAACAGTATAATATTAAAATCGTTATCAAGCCAGAAAATACCTGAATCGATATTATCTGTGATGATCTTGTATTCCTGCATGTTTTTGCGATGATTGGAAAGAGCAATATTCATCGTGTTGAAAGAAGCTACCATGTCACCCAGAACACCTGTATATTTTTGTTCAATTGGTTTAATGGTGGATGGATTAGCCGATATCTCTCGCATTCTTTCACTGATGCTGTTGACAGGTATAAGGATGGTTTTGCTGAACCAGTTCCCAAGCAGGACGATCATGATAAGTGTGGTAGCCAGTAAAATAAGAACAAAAAGAAGCA
>DAOUUD010000169.1 GCA_030668345.1 Candidatus Cloacimonadota bacterium
GAAAAAATACCTGATTACGTTACTAAAATTGTTGATGTAAAATGCCCGGGAAGCGATGAAGAAAACAGCTTCCTACTTGAGAATCTTGAATTTATTAATAAAGAAAAAGACGAGATAAAATTTGTATTATCAGATAATTTTGATTATAATTGGGCAAAATATTTTGTAATGAAATATAACCTGATTGATTATGAAATTCTATTTTCACCTGTATTGGGAAAGCTTGAACCCCAAGAATTAGCAAAATGGATCACTGAAGATAAATTACCAGTTAGAATGCAGTTACAATTACATAAATTGGTCTGGGGAAAAGATAGAAAGGGAGTTTAAAGAAAACTTTCTTTGTTTTATCATCTTGTTCGCAAGTTGAACTTGCGTACGCAATTGGATTGATAAGTTCAACTTATCAACCAGAAGATATTATCTTACCCGCTTTCTCCATTTCTTTCAAATATTTTTCCAGCTCTTCTTTATCGTGATCTTCGATTGAAATTTTCAATTTTATCTTATCTGAATATTCGATATCTGAGATAGTTACTCCCATGTTTGTTATCTTATGTTTCAGTATTTCCCAAAAATCATAGGTTGTGGTTATGTTGAAGCCAACTGTTTTTATCAGTTTCTTGAGTGGAGATTTTGCAACAGCATTTTCCACGCTTTGACCATACGCATCTATAAGACCGCGAATTCCGAATTTAACTCCACCAAAGTAACGGGTTACCACTATAGCGATATTGGTCATATTATGCTTTTTCAGAGTATTCAACATAGGCTGTCCTGCTGTACCGGAAGGTTCTCCGGCATCGGAACTGTGAAAGGTTTCACCTTTCTCTCCCACAATATATGCCCAGCAATTGTGGTTAGCAGTTTTATATTCGGATGAGATTCGGGAAATGTATTCTTTAGCTTCCTTTATGCTTTCCACATAATGCAGATGTGTGATAAAAGTTGAACGTTTTATTTTCGTTTTTACTATTCTATCTTTTTCTATGGAAAAAAAATAATTCATCATGCTAACCTTGTTAATTTTGTAAAACCATTGCGAAGGTTAAGATAAACCAGAAGTCCAATAACCATTCGCAAGGTTAATACTCCAGAAGCTTTCGCAATTTCTCTGCATCCAGATTTTTTATCACACTTTGTCCGCCATCAATAATATGTTCGAACATATCTTTCTTGTTTTGCTGCAGATCTAATATTTTTTCTTCTATCGTACCCTTGGTAATGATCTTATAAACCATCACCTTCCTGGTTTGACCTATACGGTGTGCCCTATCGATTGCCTGGTTCTCGCCCATCGGATTCCACCACGGGTCAACAATTATCACCGTATCGGCAGATATAAGATTCAAACCATAACTACCTGTTTTCAAACTTATAAGGAACGCACGGATATTGTTATTATTATTGAAGTTATCTATTACCTTCTGTCGATTCCTGGTGGAACCATCCATGTATTCGTAGGCAACTTTCTCTTTATTCAACATCTCTTTCAATACTTGTAACATCTGCACGAACTGACTGAACACAAGTAGTTTTTTACCACTTTCTACAGCATCCACAATTATTTCACGGAGTAACTCGACTTTACCGGATATTTCAATATCATGCTTAATCGTGTTATCCAGCAAAGCAGGATGGTCACATATCTGGCGTAATTTTGTGAGAGCAGCAAGAATATGCAGATAATTTGCTCCAATTTCATTTTTTGATTCCAGATATTTTTTCTTTAAATTTTCCAGAATCTGCAGATACATTTTTTCTTGGATGGGAGTGAGTTTACAGTATATTAGCTGCTCCTGTTTATCGGGTAATTCTATTAACACATCCTTCTTTTTTCTTCTCAGTATGAAAGGTGAGACCTGTATCTTCAGCTTTTCATGCGCTTCTTTCAATTTAACAGAAGAGTCCATATATTCATTTTTAAATTGTCGTAAACCGGGCAGATAACCCGGCATAAGAAAATCGAAAATAGACCATAGTTCCGTGGGATTATTTTCTATGGGTGTACCGGAAAGTGTAAGCTTATGAAGTCCCTTTAGTTTCTTTACTGCCCTGGTTCTCATAGCTGCAGCATTTTTTATATGCTGAGCTTCATCCAGGATAATATAGTCAAATTCAATTTTGGAAAGCTGTTCAATATCATTCTGGATAATGGAATAGGAAGCGAAAAGAATATTTACCTTCATTTTTAAAAGCTTTTTACGTTCTTTCTGAGTCCCCTCGTAAAGCACATAAGAAAGGTTTTCATTAAATTTATCGATCTCTGCTGCCCAGTTGAAAAGCAGGGTTTTGGGGCAGATAACGATCGACCGCGAATCTGCAGGCAGATCTGAGAGTATAGAAATAGCCTGAATGGTTTTCCCCAGCCCCATTTCATCTGCCAGGATACCGGAAAGTTCGTAGGTTTCCAGCATTTTGAGCCAGTGAAATCCTGCCTTCTGATAACTTCTCATAACCGGCTGTAAAATGCTGGAAACCTGGGTTCTGGTGCTTAATTTTCTCTCGAGGATAGCGGTGAACATCTCTTCCAGGTAGTTATCACCAAAAATTCTGATCCCTTTATTTACCGTGCTCAACTGATATACATAAGGTAGATTATAGATAGAGAGTTTATAACCCTCACCTGTGAGTTTTGTACTCTTTTTCAGTATTTCTTCCATTTCGAAGAACGCATTTTTGTTTTCAAAGAAGAGTAGTTGACCATCTTTCAGTTTAAGAAATTTTTCGCGAGTTTTAAAAAATTTACTCAATTCTTCGTGAGTGAATTTGATATCCTGGAAAGTGTATTCCACCTCATACTCGAACCAGTTGATCTTACCGCTTTTTCTTGTCCTGATAACCGGTTGCAAATTTACGCGGTAAACAAATTCTTTCTTTAATTCTTCCGAAAGTTCAATATTCCAGGCTGGATCTGCATACTCGAAAATAACTTTCTTTAAGGTTTCAATGCTCTCTTCATTTTCAAAAATAAGCTGAGAATTTTCTTCCAGTCTGTTTGTTTGAGATTCAGGAAGTTTCTCAACGAATTTGAATACTTCGTATTTTATCTGAGGAGGAACATAGAACCAGGTAATTATGCCATTCTGATCGAAACGGACAAGTTCTACAGGGAACCTTATTACAGACATCGGTATCACCACATTATTGGAATAATCCAGCAGTCCGTTCATTACAATACTACCGTTTTCTTTATGCAATTTAAAAGTTATGATGGGAGTGTTATTGTAAACTTCAGGAATTTTTATATCCTCACCGAAATCAAGATAACATTTTATAAGTCCCAGTTGCCTGGCTACAACCGAAGAGAGATAAACCAGATCTGCCTTGTTAAGAATATATCCTTCAGAAAATATCTGCTCTGCTATTTCATCCAGGAAAGGCAGAGTTATGGGATAAACTATATTTTTCTTGAAGATATAAGTAGTTCTACCTATAAATACGGCTGATATCTGTTCGGCATTAGAAACCTTAAGAATGAATTTGTTCGTTTTCAATTTATTAACCTGGAAATTTATCCTGAACTCCTCATCGGAAAAGGAAATACGGTCTCCGGTCTCCTTTATATACACCTTGTTTTGAAGGCTTCTGAGCACGTTAAAAAAATTAATAAACTTTTTTTTGTAGATCGTGAAAAATACACTTTTCCTGCTATAGGAGCATTTATTTTTGTATAACAGTTTTAAAAGGTCCAGTTCGGCACTGGATAACGCTTTCATCTGCTTTTGTGCCTGTGGGATCAGCGGCAGGTCATCTTCTTTGAATTCCCCATCTGCGGCAATAATGGAAAACAATCTGACCAGCATAGGTTGATAGCTCTTTAAATAAAACCGAAGTTTATCTGTGTTGTTATTATAAATATCGCCAATCTCGATCCTGGCGTTTAAGGTCACTCTCTGCCAATATTCGTTGTAATCCAGCAATTTTGTATGATAGGTTTGTACTGCCTTTTTCTCGAGCATATCCGTGGAAAGATAATTATAAGCATAATATAGTATGGAAAGATAATGTTTGCAGTCATCTTCTCCGCATTCGGTGCAGGAGCGTGTCAATATCCTGGCATTCTTTTTATCATA
>DAOUUD010000162.1 GCA_030668345.1 Candidatus Cloacimonadota bacterium
AAAGATCGAATATTTTCTGAATCAAAGCCTTCTACGTTCCTGAGTTGTGATAAAACCGTTTCTCGAAGTGAGTTTGGATATTCAAAAATGATAGTCTGATAAATTCCTTTTGTTTCGGAAAGTTTGATGTAGATGTCTTCCTTGGTAAATATTTCGGAAAGGACAGTTCTTATTGTTTCCAAATTATTTACATTGAATTTCATCTGTGTTTTCATAATAATAGTAGAATTTTTAAAGATGTTTTCTGCATTTGATGTATCTATTCTAATTTGTTTCTGGAAAAACACATCATTCAGGTTTGACCTCTTTATTCCCAGATATACTGAAATAAGAATTACAAAAAGAATGATCACATACTTTGTATCGCGTCTCAATCTGAACATTAATTGACTCCTTTTACTTTATTTATTATTTCATCAGCGTGTTTTATTGCCAGTTCCGATGTTGAACCGGACAACATTCTGGCAATTTCTTCTCGCTTTTCATTTTTATCTAAAACACTAACTTCCACTTGAGAAGCTTGTGCGCCACTCTTTTTTACAATGGCAAAATGCCTGTCCGCATAAGAAGCGATCTGCGGCAAATGGCTGATACAGAGCACCTGATGAAACCTGCCGATATTGTGAATGAAATCTGCCAGCAGGTCTGCTGTTCTGCCGCCAATTCCGGCATCGATCTCATCAAAAATTATCGTTCTGCTATCCAGCTTATCCGATAAAATTTTCTTTACTGTAAGCAGAAACCTGGAAAGCTCTCCACCGGAAGCTGCGAACCGTAAAGACTGCAGTTTCACTCCCTTATTAGCTGAAAAATAAATATCGATCTCATCCTGCCCGGTTGCATTAAGACCAGCTAACTTATTTGTAATTTCTTTATCCCTGTATTCATTGTCAAATTTTATTTCGATGCGGGCATCGGGGATAGCCAGTTTTTTTATGTTGGATTCAATTTCTTCTTCAAATCTGGCAGCTGCTTTCCTGCGAGATTCAGTAAGTTCATCCGCCATATCTCTCAAGCAGGAAACATCATTTTCAATTTCTGCTTGCATTTGCTTTATTTTATCCTGGTTGGAAGAATAAGAAGCAAGTTCTTTTTTTATAAATTGAATATATTCCAGGATTTGGGGAACGTTGCGTTTATATTTTAAGCAAACCGAATTAATGCTATCCAGGCGTTCCTGTACTTCTTCCAGCCGCGTACTATCTACATTGATGATATTCTGCACTTCCCGTATCTGTGAAATGGATTCATCCAGGTTTGCCAGTGATTCGTGCAGTGAGGAAACTGCATTTTTCAGGTGAGGATTATCTTCTTCGAACCGGGAGAATTGCGAAATGAAGCTGTTTATAATATCATACACGGAATTTTCATTTTCATAAATAATTTGCTCCATCTGTACTGCCTGGTTTAAAATATCTTCTGCATTTGTCAGCAGGTTCAATTCTGTTTGCAGGTTGCTGTCTTCCCCGTTTTTCAATTGCATTTTTTCAATTTCATCTACCTGATAGTGGTAAAGGTTTACTTTTTCAGAAAGTTCTTTCTCTTTAGTCTCAAGTTTTATCAGGTCCTTGATCTTTTGTTCTGTTTCTCTGAATTTATTGCCGAATTTTTCTCTTTGGGGCATCAAGTTGCCAAATTTATCCAGCACTTCAAGTTGGTATTCGGTGTCGAAAAGCCGCTGCTGGTCTCTCTGGCTGTGGAAATCGAGCAATACTTCACGGAACTCTTTTACAACCGGATTAGTTATCCGGCGACCATTCAAAAAGCTTTTCCCGCGCAGGTTGGAAGCAATCTCTTTCGCCAGGAATATTTCATTTTCCGAGAGATCGATATCATATTTCTTTAGAAGGTAAATCAGTGGTTTATTCTCTTTATCAATATCAAAAACTGTTTCCAGATATGCAGGTTTAGATTCATCATAAACCATTCCCGGACGGACTGGTCCACCTAATATCACATCGATAGCACCCACTATGATAGATTTTCCTGCTCCGGTCTCACCAGTGAGAACCTGGAGTCCTTTTTCAAAATCCAATAGAAGCTTTTCTACAATGATAAAATTATCTATTCTCAGGCTTTTTATCATTTCTTTCCCATATGGAGTTTTTTTCTTAAAATTTGATAGAAGGTTTTATTAGACAATTTAATAAAATTAACCTTTTGGGTAGCACTGGTAACAATTATCTCATCTTCCGCTTGCAACATATAACTGTTGCATCCGTCTAACTGAAGAATGCTTTCCCCATTTGATGTTTTCATCTTAAAGCTTAGCTTATCTTGGGAAGAAAATACCATGGGACGAACACTGAGGACATGCGGGCTGAGTGGAGATACAACAATTGCTTCCATAACGGGCGAAAGAATCGGTCCACCGGCAGAAAGTGAATAAGCAGTAGAACCCGTAGGTGTGGAAACAATGATGCCGTCGCACCTGGTTTCTACAACAAACCTGCGATTACTGTAAAAACGGATATCGATCAATTTTGGGGTTTCGCCTTTATAGATGACAGCATCATTTAATGCCAGGTTAGAAAAAATAACTTTATTGTTTCTTTTTAGAACGGTCTTTAACAGCATTCTCTTTTGGACGTTGAACTTATTATTCTTGAGGTCATCAATGGATTTCTCCAGTTCGGTGATATTGCTTTCAGATAGAAATCCCAGTTTTCCCAAATTGATGCCCAAAAGTGGTGCATTGGTTGTGAGTGAATAATGAATTGCTCTTAATAATGTGCCGTCACCACCAAAAGAAAGAATACAGTCCAGCTTCGATCTTAATGGTTCTTCTATCAAATCAATAAAATCCGGTAAAATATCTTTCTGCTCTGCAAATTTGAATAAATTTAACTCTTTTGTTTTGTGCAGTTTTTTCAGTAACTTAAAAACCGGTTGTTTATCAATAAAATGCGGATTGAAAAATATCCCAAAATTCTGCATATTTCATCCTTTGTTATAAAGATTCAAATATCCGTAGATAAGATTCATACCTTTCTGCCGGGAATTTACCATCATTTACAGCTTTTTTTACTACACACCCTACTTCGTGAGAATGCGTGCAGTTATTGAACTTACACTCATCTGCATACTGTGAAAACCCCGGAAAAACCAACGGAAGATATACTTTATCTTCACGATGCAAACCAAAAGTTTTTATGCCCGGAGTGTCAACTAAATATCCACCAAAAGACCATTCAATTAGTTGGGAGCTGGTAGTTGTATGAATTCCTTTTCCTGTATAACTGCTTACTTCTGCTACTTCCAGATCGATGTTTGACTGCAGAAGATTGATGAGTGAAGATTTTCCTGCCCCGGAATGACCCGAGAAAACTGTTTCCTTATTTTTTAATACTCCTTTCAAATTATCGATTCCAGCACCGGTTTTTACTGATGTATAAATTATTTTGAAATCAGTATCTTCATAAAACTTCATTTTGTTTTTCACATCTTCTCTGCACTCTGCCAGATCTATTTTGTTAACACAGATAATCGGTAGGATATTATTTATCTGTGCTGCACAGATGTAGCGGTCTATAAGCCCCGGGCTGATCTCAGGTTCACGATAGGATGCAGTAATTATTACCTGGTCTATATTGGAAGCAATGATTGCTTCTTTCTGGAAGCTTTCTTCTGAGAACCGGGAAAGTGTATTTTTTCTTGGTAGAATTTCCTCGATTCTGGGATATTGGGAAAGGTTAACGTTTACAAAATCACCAACTGACACTAGTGTGCGTGTTTCATAATTTACTTGTTTCAGTCTACCGCCAAGTGTACATATTAATTCTGAGCCGGCAACTTTAACCCGGCACTTATAATTTGATTCAACTTGAAGAATGCGGCCTGTTTTCAAGTTTAAATTCGACTTTTGGCTTATTTGACTTTTCTCAACTATCTTTTTCTCGGCTCGTTTTTCTTCAACCAGATCTTCAGCTTCAAATTTCTCCAGGTTATCTATTTCGATGTTTTGCAATTTTATGTTTTTGCGCTTAAATTTCTTTTTTTCTTTTTTCTTGATCATAGTTAATTTAAAATCTTCTGGAGAGCCAGGTCTATCTTTTCCACCGTTACCCTGGTATTAAAACAGGGACCTTCGGGTCTATCATTCAGAACACCGTAAACAGGAATAGGAAATACTTCCCTTAAACCTTCTACCAGGTCGCGTTGACAGGCAATGGCAATAATAAATTTCGGTCTGTTCTCTACTATTATTTTTCTGGCCAAGGTTCCGCCTGTAGCAATAGCGATAGGAATATTATATTTCTC
>DAOUUD010000064.1 GCA_030668345.1 Candidatus Cloacimonadota bacterium
CCTGATACAAAATTCCATTTCGAGATTTATCCTGCCCTTCTGGAAGAAGAAGATTTTGTGTTATTAGAAAAATGTCCTGCAGAACTTTTCCAGTTTGAAATAGGAATTCAATCTACGAACCCGACCACTCTGAAAGCCATCCACCGCCCGAATGATTGGAACAAAACAAAAGAGAAAATACAGAAATTGATCTCAACGGGCAATATCCACATTCATGTAGATCTGATAGCTGGCCTGCCCTACGATGAATTAAATGACATAAAACACTCTTTTAATGAGATATATACTTTGCAGGCAGATCATTTCCAGCTTGGTTTATTAAAAATTCTGCCGGGAACGGAAATTGCCGAAAAAATAAAGGAATACGGTATTGAATGCTTATCTTATGCACCTTACCAGGTTCTTAAAACAAAGTGGCTTAGTTTTACAGAATTAAATAAACTCCAGCAGGTAGAATCTCTTCTCAATACATTCTATAATTCTGGTAATTTCAAACTAACCTTGGAAAATCTAAACAAGGAATTCAAATCACCGGTCGAGATGTTTTTCAGTTTAGCAGAATATTTAAATAAGACTGGTAAAGATTTCAGAACTCGTAACTGGCAAAAAAGCGCAGCTTTGCTTTTGGAATTTATCAGGCAGAACTTGAGTGAAAAACTTGAATTCTACCAAGACTGTTTGCGCTGGGACTGGTGTTACCAGGCAAGTGCGCATCAATATCCTGCTTTTTTGAATTCAAAGAAATTAGCACAGGCAAAGAGAATGGGATTTGAATTCATGAAACAGAGATCACAGCAAGGTTTAATTAATTTCAAGGAATTTAATTTTACTTTTAATGACCTGAAAAAGGCCATTTTTTTTCAATCCTCTTCAATTGAATTCAAAAATAAATTCATGCCCGATGCAGAGATCTGTGTTTTTATACAATTTCAGAATAATAAAAAATATATTAAATTCAATATAAAATAAAAAAGCCACCGAAAATTCGGTGGCTTTTTTAATATCTTTATTTGATTCAATTTTATTTTGTTAAGATCATCTTCCTGATAAATGATTCTTTTTTAGTTTGTAATTTGTAGAAGTAAATGCCTGATGCAACTTGCTTACCGGAATTATCTCTGCCATTCCACACAACAGACTTAACGATGTCTGCCGGTACATTACCTTCATATAGAGTTTGTATCTTCTGGCCTTTTGTGTTATAGATAGTTAAGATAGCATTACTGCTTTCTTCCAGCGCAAACCTGATCTCGGTGGAAGGATTGAACGGATTGGGATAATTCTGCTGCAGGCCATAATCATCCGGAGCAGCGGGAGTACCGGAGTTTCCACCACCGGGTGGAATGGTGAGAGAAATAGGACCGAACATTTCGGTTTCTCCACCATTGTCTACACTTTCCAGCCAGTAATAGTAAGTTGTATTTTCTACTACTCCGTTATGATCTGTATAAACGTAATCGGTAGGTTCGGGTGTTGTTCCCTGACCAGGTATCAAACCACCTGCATTTACTAAGATAGTCTGTCCCATATTCTGAGAGGTTCCACGGTAAATATTCCAACCAGTGTTGTTGGTTTCACTCTGAGTTGTCCAATTGAGGGTTGGGGTACCATTTGTGAATTGTGCAGTAAAACTGGACATAGTTACCGGAAGTGGATGTTCACCACCACTTATAGGGAAAGATCCCGAAACCGTCGCTGCTGTAGTAATATGAGATGCTTGTTCAATTTGAGCTCCTATAGCATCACTACCGGACGCTGTTGAAGAAACGTCAACTGTAACAAAATAATAATATCCGGGAGTAGTAGTAATTGTTTCGGACAAACCGCTAAAAGTAAGTGGATCTGCTATATCAATAGAAGAACCGATTTGTGTGTCAGAACCAGAATTAAAAGCATTATCTGTTGAGTGCCATAATTTCATACCATTTGTTTTTACATCATTAGTACTATAATTGCCAAGTATATCAAATTCGATTGAACTTACCGAAGGCAGCGTCCCTGTACCATTCCAGTATAACTGAAATCTGAAGAAGGCATTATTATCGCTATTAGGATTAAATGAAGTATCTCCGTAATCTCCACCGGAAGCATAAATTATGGCATTTGTTGTATAGGTTATATCATTATTTGTATCTGAACTTACAGGACTACCCAGAAAATCCTGGTATTCAATTTTGATATCATACTCTGCTCCATTAACTAAGCTGTTACTACCTGAAGTAAGTGTCACTTTTGATAAATCACCATCAAGATCTGAACCATCAAAAGCAATGTGTATATCGGTTCCACTTGCCACACTTATAACCGTTAAAACATGAGGTGTAGGATCACTTGAATCTCCTGTAAAAGTAATTTTCACAGTATTATTTGTTGCTAATTCAGGCTGGTCATATACAAAAGAAAAAGATTGGTCAATAACAGCTAAGTTGACAGGTTCATCCAATGTTGGAGTTTCAGTTAATGTATCATAAACATAACCGGTATTGGAGTCTGAAGCTAATGGATTTCCTAATGCATCTTGATATTCGATTGTTACAGTGTAAGCAACATTAGCGGTTAAGCTGTTTCCACCTATAACAGATGCTATTTCAGAAGCTGAGCTTAAACTTGTGGGATTGATATTAAAGCTGTGAGAACCCTGAGCTTCACTTACGATGGTACATTCATGATCTTCTCCGGAGCGTGTGAATGATAATTTTACAGTACCATCATATCCGGCTTCCGGTAAAGAGAATTCAATTCCTGTAGGGTTATCATCATGCTGATTATCAGCAGGATATGTCAAAGTTGGTGTTTCGGTTGTTGTGTCTGTATAGGTTTTCAAATATTCTTGATGATTACTGTCTAATGTATAGGAATTGGATGCACTTACTGTCGAGTAAGCAATATAACTCATATATCGAGTTCCTTGCATTGGATCGCCCATCCAGTCTTCACCCATAAGTCCGAAAAATAATTGGAAAGATTTCGCGGAACTTGGAATAGAACTTGGCATTGTAAATCTGAATGTATAAATACTATCTGCTGAATCATAAGACCAATTGGATATAGTAGTAATATTAGCGCCACTTAAATAAGTTCCAGATGTAGGAGTAGAAGCAGTGTAATAAAAAATTCTTAATTGACCATCTGCAGAAGCACTTCTCCAGATACCTGTAACATTATCAGCAGTATTATGGATTGCTTTCCCCTTTACGTAAACAACATCAGAAGCTTTCACTGAATCAACCAAACTGGAAGAAGAACCACTCATTCCTGTTTGGTCTATTTCAGGATCAGCAGCAAATAACATCGATATAGATACAAACATAACAAAAAATATAAATACAATTTTCTTCATATATCCTCCTCATTTAAGGATTCATTTTTTTCTGAATTATTTATAAAACAACAATTAATAATTCACCATTTAAATGTCAAATAAAAAATTATTTAACTAATACTTATAAAGAACTATTTTTATTTTAATATGCAATTATGCATCCAGAATTACAAATTAATACTAACAAATTAAGCATCATTTCTGAAAGCACTAATAAACCCACAGATACTGTGATAACTTAATTTAAATATAAACATATGCAAGAATAATTATTCACAATTACTGTGACTTTAAAGAGACAAATTTGGGGTACAATGTCACATTTACTTTACAAAGAAATAATTATAGATAGCCCCATTTCGTACAGATCATATTCTTTTTCTGTTTTAACATCAGAATATGGGGAATCGGTTATCCGTTTTTCAAAACGTGTGGTTCCGCTCAATTTCCATTTATCAGAAAGCGGGTATTCCAGAGCACCTTTTACCTGCCAGATTGCATCATCTCTACCCAGGTGATATTCATCTCTCACATTTTCAGATTGGAAATAACGTTGTTCAAAGCGAGTGCTGGCAGAGAAAACTACCGGTGAATTATTTATAAAAAATAATCTGGGAAAAGTGAATTCCAGGTTGAAAATATTCGCTTCGTAAGATGCATCTTTTATTACATCTATCGCTACCGGATTTTCAAAAGCATCTTCCCCATCTGCTGTTGAAATTTTATAAGAATATCTTGCTTCAATGCTTACTTTCTGAGAAGCTAAATACATTAGTCCCAATGCATGTTCCAGGTTATCGGTATCGTACTCTGTAAAATATTTATCATAATAAACTTGAGAAAATTCACATTTGTAATTCAAATTCAATTTCGTATGAACCTTCCAGGTCAGCTTTCCTGTGTAAACGTTCTTGGTGTAGGTGAAGTCGTGATATGCGTCATCCAGAACGCTCCGGTAGCGGTTCACATAGATATGGGGATAATAAAAATAACCGAGATAAAGATTTACTTTCCGGCTGAAGAACCGCCTTGTATCTATTCCTATCGCAGCTTCATCTTTCATTTCATTATTAATGTATTTATCATATTTAAGAGTGATTTTGGCGATCTGAGTGTGTCCGAAGAATTCAGTATGTTTTATACCGGTCACTGCTTTTGCAGAAATAATCAAGTCATCTACTGTATCTATCTTGAATTTTTCAGTATCAAGCTCATTTTTAAAACGGGAGATATCGGTATCGGAAAGTTTGAGGACATTACTGTTGTAAGTGCTTTCTATAGTTAAATCTACAAACATGTCCAAAGGTTTTGCCATCAATATTACAGATCCCAAAAAAATGATCAATACAGGTAAGAATATTTTCATTCTTGAATTATCTCCACAGAGGATTTGTTTATATAAAATCTGAAGATAACATCCCTGCCGGGTTCACAGATAAGTGTAAGCTCATGAGGACCTTCTTCCAGATAAATGATGTTAATATCTCCGGAAGTTGGAAAATAATTTTCCTCAGGATCAAGTGATGCTTTTTTTGAAATTCCGGCACTCTCGAAGAATTGATTCAGCATTTCTCCTTTTTCAAAGATCTGAAAGTAGTATTCGCTTTTTCCGGTTGAACCGGCAGGTAATAACACGCGGCTTATTATCTTTAATAGGACGGGTCCATTTAAGTTGAGCCTGATACTACCCTTCAATGGTTGAAAATATGTATAAGATCTTTCCCCTATAGAAACCATTATTTCATCTCCGTAAGACTGAGGAGAAAATTTAATGTATTCCATTTTACGGATACCGTTCATCAATTCCTTTGATGTTACACGAATCAGTAATTGTGAAGAAGAAGTATTTTTTATCTGAAAATTACTTTGCTTTGCAGGAGGTACGAAAACTATTTTATTATAAGCTGATATCCTCTCTCCATGCAATCCTTGCGATATATCGCTCAGTTTAATTTTCTTTTTTATTTCTTTCTTTGTTCCTGTTGTTTTTAATTGATAAGTATAAGCTGTCTTCTCATCGATCGTTACTCTCGTTAATATTATTAATGTGTCTACATCGATGGTCTTGAACTTCAGCTTCTCACCAGGTTTTAAGTGTGTATAATTTATAATTTTGTCATCTTCTTTATTGTAAATTTTGAACTTAGCATATTCTTTTTCAAATTGTATCAAGCTGGAAAAAACCAGATTGGGAACCAAGATGAAGATCAATGGAAACAACAGTTTTATTTTCATGATACTACAGATTGATCTCGTCTTCTTTCAGTTTCAGCTCTTTATGGTCGAAGAAAATAACCAAGGCTATCAGGATGATCATTATCACAAGTGCTATGGCAGCGATAGTCATATTGTAACGTTCGTCTTCAAATACGCGTCCGGTACCGGGTGCGGGTAATGGTTCGGGAGCAATTGGAAGTTCGTAATCTTCGGCAACATCCAGAATATCCAGCAGGTGTATAATGGGCACACCTTTTTCAGCAAATAGGAACATCGTGCCTTTTACAGGTAGATTTTTCAAATAGAGGAACTTATGAAATCCCGGTGTTACCAGCCTGCCGTTGATCGTGCTTCCCAAACTGGATAATCCACCCCCGATGTTAACATACAATTTTATATCTTTCTCCCCAGATTCATTTACGAGAATTTCCATTTTCTTCTGGATGTTCTTTTCCAGGCTTTTTTCGTGAATGAGTTGTACATTATTACGTTTAATTGCTTCTTCTATCAGTTCACGACCGGATCTGCTCAAGCTTCTTCCCAGGTCACGTCCACCACCCAGAGAAGCTGCTACGCTTTTGTAGGGAAATATTTCTTTTTCATTAAGAAGAGATTCAATATCGAGCCAGGTAAAAGTAGTATCGGTGGCACCGAACATGGAAGCTCCCACAGAAGAGATCATGATAAGATCGAGATCCAGAACTCTGGCAGCGCTCATTACAGCCAGGTTTATACCAGGAAATGAACCTGTACAGCTCACCGCTACCTTGTCGCCTTTTTTTACTTTTGCCTGTTTGAACATATCCACCATAACACTTGCGAAATTGGGATTCAAGCTGGTGAGTTTAGCAGTCAGGTTACCGCGGTCTGTTGTAATAACAGTATTCTTCTCTCCGATCAGAGCAGTTGAATTGGGATCATTCACCTCATCTATCACCACACCTTGCGCTAAACGGTATTCTTTAATAATTTTTTCTGCTTTTTGCATTAACACAGCAGCTTCATATTTTTGATTAAAATATCTCTCTTTTACAAATACTCTGCTGTTATCCACCCAGAAAAAAAGCACGATTGCTATCAAACAGACAGATACTAAACTAAATTTGGATTTTGCACTTGGTATGAACATAACACCTAACCTATTAACTTTCCACCGAATATCAGAACAAGTAAAAAACGCACTACTACAGCAGCTACGATCATGATCGATATTGTTTTGATAATTCCCTGTTTTTCCATGGAATTAGCTATCAATCCCGGAATAATAAACCCGATAACATTTACAGAATAATCTGAATGAAAGCCCGTAAACAGACCATAGTATCGGGAAGCCCATCCCAAAATAAATCCCAGCAGTACGGTAATTACCATTCTGCGGCGTCCATAAATGAACATTACATTTCCCAGTAATTTTACCAGGAAATACACAATGAAACTGATAATGAGAGTAGCCAGGATGGTCATCGGTTCATGCAGGAACATAGCCACGTAACCAGCCACCACAATTCCTCCGGCAGCAGCACCAAAGGTTTCCAAGAAAAACAAACTTAAAAGCACTCCCAGCCCAATTGCAACTTCAAACATTTATTTCCTCTCTTTAAAGTAATTTACAATGATGCCGCCATTTCCACCGATATTACCAATACCCAACATCAGGAAGTCTTCGGATTTCAACTTAGAAACCCTCTCTACAAGTTTTTCTCCACTCGTCCATCCGATGTCAACAATTTTGTTAGCAGGCAGGTGACGCCTTAGTGCATACGATCTTATCGTACCGGTTTGTTCTCCTATCAAAAATAATTTATCGTATTCTATTTTCGTTAACATTCGGATGAGTTGTTTGGAACGGAACATCCTGTCTGCCCTGGTGCTTAAGACTATTATTACTTCATCGATCTCAGGATGCAGATCCTTGATATGTTGGATAAGAAATTCTGTAGATTCAGGATCATTAGCAGCAAAAGAATGAGCAAAATAAATATCTTTCTCTTTGTATTTCGTATAAAAAATTTCTGATGCGCCAATATCTGGTAAGGCATCGTACATTCCATGTAAAGCAACTTTCTTATCCACGCCAAGATGTTCACAGATTCCAAGGGATAGAGCTACATTTTCTTTGTGTTCGATGTGCGAAAAACCTTCCATATCTTCATCTGTAACATCTTCCTTATGCGTTTGAATCAGTTCGGTATGGGTCTTTTCTGCCTGTTTTTTTATAAGTGGGAACAAGTTCTTCTCTGCAGTAAACGCAATCCCTTTGGGTGGTAATGTATTACACAAAGAGAGTGTTACATTCTTAATGCCCGGTCCCATCAGATCCAGATGGTCAGGTCGTGAATTTGTGATAACTCCTATATTGGAATTAACTATTTCATGCTCGGTAACCCATTGGTATTCGGGATTCACTGCCATGCATTCCAGCACCAGAATATCTATCTTGCGTTTGGCTACAAATTTAATGATCTTCAATTGTTCTTTTATATTTGCACCATGATGTCTAATTATCGGAGTCTCTTTCCCACTTTCAAATATCAGTCTTGGGGCAGAACCGGTTGTTTTGGCAATCGTCTTTTTTCTGCCAGCACGTAAACCGGCTGCAATCAAACGAGTAACACTCGATTTTCCACGAGTACCATTAACATGTATTATAACAGGAATGCGCTTACGATATGTTTTATTTTTATGAAACTCGATAACTCCGAAAAGTATCAATAAAAATAAACCGAATATTAAACCAGCCATAAGAAGTGGTTACTCTACTATTACCTTTCCATTCACTAATTCCATTTCTTCAAAACCTTCTACAGGATCACCATTTTCATCGATCAGGCTTAAGTTTTCAAATGTGATATCACTTTCACCGGCTAATAACCCCACCAGGATAAATTCAAACAATGTTCCGTCACCGGTTATGCCGTCTTCTCCGGCAGTCTGAACCTGCCCGATGGCAACACAGAGCCTGTCATAATCTATCTGGGTTGTCATAATCGCATCATCACCCCAGAAATCTCCTTTGGTTACGGAATTAATAGGAGCACCAACCACACCATTATTAAATACTATTTCCACGGATAAGGCAAAAACATCTACTCCACCATATAGTTGTACACTAAAAATAGCTTCTTCATCGACAGCTATTGTCTGTTCTGCGGGTTCAATTCTCAATTGACGAAATACGACTTCGATCTCAATTGTCGAGGAATCACTATCATCA
>DAOUUD010000242.1 GCA_030668345.1 Candidatus Cloacimonadota bacterium
AGCTTGTTGCTATCCAGCGTAAAATTAATATAATTGGCAAAATTATCCAGGATGATAAGCGCATTCACATTGGCATCTTTACCTTTCATGAAAGACAGCCGCTTATAAAAAGCCTGGTTCACTATGTGGATCTCTTTATAACCGTTTATCAAGCAGTGCAATTCCCAATCTGGCTCCATTCCTTTTCTTTTACGGAAGAACTGTTTCACCAGGTACATCGAAACAGCTCTGTAGATCGTTTCTTCGATATTGGCAAAGGGAAGATGAAAACGAACCATTGGCTTCAGTTTACTTAAAATAGGACAACCTGATGTTACCATAATTATTCCCAGCAAAGAACTGACACCCTTCTGCAGACTGGTTTTTTTGCTGTATTCACGTTCCTCTGTTTCCAGTTGGACACTTACTTCTTCAAAAGAAGAGGATTCTTTAAAGAACTCTGTAATCTGCACAATATTAGCTGCTACAGGACAATATTTATGGTCTTCCTTTTTTAAGGTGCAGTTTGAACACTGGCTAAATTCCAGGTTTGTCCAATTCGGTAATTTTCTATAGGGTTCATGGAGCAATTCCAGGGTACGTGAATGCAATTTGATACGAAATTCTTTTTTAGAATCATTATCCTGAATGAAATGGTATATAAATTCCAAAAAATCTTTTCCTTTATTCTCCATAACTTACTCCTCACAAAAATAATATAGAAGCTAAGAAAGTAAGACATAATCCTATAATGCAGGGGAAAAATGATTTACTCACAAAATCCCTGTAACTAGTTTTGAAATATTCCACAGAAACAGATACGCAGGGATGAACAGGTGATATCATATAACCTATATAAACTGCAACATACATTATGGCAAAACTCAAAACTGTCAATTCTGAATTTCCAAACTTCACCAGAAAAATGGGAACTAAAATAAAAATCGGAAGTTGAACCCGTCCTGTGACAAAACCTAAAAATCCGCCCACCAATACTATCAAGAATGATTTGGAGATATTTATTTTTGAAATCTCTTCTGAAATATTAGAAGCTTTAAATACATGCAAAAATAAGAATACTCCAATTATGATGAGGAAGTATTTCCATGGCTTCATTTTAATAAAAATACCTTTTATGTTTTGTGTTTGCAGTCTGCCAACAAAATATGTGAGGATCAAACTGGTGGATATACCAATTAGCAGGGATATTTCGTCCATAATACCCGAACTGGAAAGGATTATGTGAATAAGAGGGGCTATGGTTATTATAAGCAGCGGCGGGATCATTTTTCTAAGATCGATCTTTTTTTCTGAAGGCATATTGCCACGAATGTTATATAAGAAAAAGAAATATCCCAATAAAAATAGAACGGCAAAGGCTGGAAGAATAAATAATATTATGGAATAAATATTCAAATTTGCCATCTTGGAACAGGGAAGAAGAGCTCCCAACGGATAGATTAATATCAGAATGTGACGAAACCATACATTAATGGCAGTATATGTAGAAGGGGTAATATCATCACCGGCTTTACTTAACATAGGTGCAGAAAGCAACGCTCCGCCGGGAATGGGAAGTAGTCCCATTAATGCTGGTGAAAATCCCAGAAAAACCCGTCTTTTCATCTGCAGGTTATCCACCAGGTCTGCCAGAAGACCAGATACCTGCAATCCTCCACCGATCATAGGGATCAATCCGACTGCAAGTGCCAGAAGTAAAATTGCCGGATCTGTAATAGTGGAAATGATCAGTGAAAAAAGTTCTGTTAGATCCAGGTTGAATATACCAATTACAAATGCACCTACTATCAGAGCCAGCCACAGGCTTTTCCTGGCAATAAAAAGCAGTAAAACAAGCGATAGTAAAAAACTGAACCAGATCATCTAATCTATCCTTAAGATGGCAGTTCTATTGCGCGGACCATCGAAGTCGCAGAAATAAAGTCCCTGCCATGTTCCAAGAAGCAAACTGCCATCTGAAATGAAAACATCGTGTGAACAACCTATTATCGAGCTTTTTACATGTGCATCGGAATTACCTTCCAGGTGATGGTAATCCGGTAGTTTGGGCACAAGTTTATTCAGGGTAAAAATGATATCCCTCTGCACAGTAGGATCGGCATTTTCGTTGATAGTGACTGCCGCTGTGGTGTGTGGAATGAAAATAGAGATCTTTCCATCGTTAACACCGGATTCCCGCACGAATTCCAATATTTCACTGGTTATGTCTATCAGTTCTTCCCGTTTGGAAGTACGAACAGTGATCTTCTTTGTTTTCATCTTACTTCTCCCATTTATATGAATTTCTAAATTCAGGAATGATATAATTATGTCAAATTTTTATCTTTTTTATTTTTCTTGACGGAATAATTCTTTTTCTACCTCTTATACAGGATTCTATCAGGAGGGAAAATGAAGAAACTACATTTATCGGATAAAGATAAAATAATTGCTGGTGTTTGTGGCGGTCTGGCGGAAAGCACTGGCATAAAAGCCAATATAATACGGTTGATATTTGTGATATCCTTATTTTTTAGTTTTTCCGGTGGTTGGCTCTATTTGCTTTTGTTTATTGTTCTTCCCGGGAAGATCGATGAACCGGAAATTATCGATATCGAAACAGAAGAAGAAGACGAACATAAAATAAAACGCTGTTGGAAGAACAGGATGATAGC
>DAOUUD010000238.1 GCA_030668345.1 Candidatus Cloacimonadota bacterium
ACTAGTGTCAAGAAGAAGAAAAAGAGTTGTCAGTGAATAATTGATAGTTTGTTAGAATTTATTAAATAAACATCCGCTCAATTGGCGGGGGTTTTTCGACTATTATGCATTATATTGCGAAATAGTCATGACTTTTTTGCAATATGCTGCGTTTTAGTCAGATTATATATCTAATTCAAACAGGAAGTTTTCAGCTTTACGAATAGCAATATTGTCCTTCATTTTTTCTTTTCGAATATTAAGAACTACTTGCATTCCTGTAATTGAATATCGTTTATTGAAATAATAAAGATGTGGACTTACTACGGTATCAGAGAATTTAGTTTCAACCATCATTACTGGTTTTTCATTCTCTACAAGACAAAAATCCACTTCACGTTTTTCCTTGGTTCTAAGATAATGCAATCTGGTATCTTTTCCTTTGCTATCGTGTAAAAAATTAACATGTTTAAGTAATGAAACAGCCATGTAGTTTTCAAATTTAATACCTTCATCTCCATTAACCATACCTGTATCGAAAAAATATAATTTCGGTTCTTTCTTCAAAGAACGAGCAATATCACGTGAAAAAGGAGTTACTCTGAAAACAATATATAATGCTTCTAGGGTCTGTATGAATTTTTTAACTGTATTTGGAGATTTATCAATATCCTCAGAAAGAGATTTATAAGAAATAGGACTCCCAACCCTTGACCGCAATAATTGAAATAATAGTTGAATAGATCGAAGATCCTGGATATTCTCAAAATTTAGAATATCCTCTCTGATCAAACTATCTGCATATAAACTTCGCCAGCGTTGTATATCTTCTTCGTTTTCTGCAAGCAGGGGTTCTGGAAATCCACCTCGACTTATTAAAAAATCTAGTGGAAATTGCTTGTCTATTGAAGTTTCCTTATAACTAAAAGGAAAAAGATGATGTAAAAAATACCGTCCTGCTAATGAGTCTCCAGCCTGGGAGAATGTATCAAGTCGAGCACTTCCTGTTACAAGAATGTGCAAATGATCTGGCTTTGTATCGTATAAACCCTTAAGATAGGTTTTCCATTCTTTCATCTTATGAAGCTCGTCAAAAACTACTATATCTGTTGCTGGAAGCCAGCTCTCTTCTTTAATTATTTTTCTATCTTCGAGATGGTCAAAATTCAAATATACAGGATTATTATAATCCTGCATAATCTCTTTAGCCAACCAGGTTTTCCCCACCTGACGCGGACCAACAATAAGGACCATTTTTTTAGCCAGATCACGGCTGATATTGTTTTTTTGTTTTCTTATCATACGACCAAAATGCAAACGCTTGCATTTTAGTCAAGACTTTTTTGCATTAGCTTGCATTTTGGTCAGGATCAGTACAACGGCACGATCTTATTACCCGGAACTTTCTTGATCACATTTTTCAGTTCCAGAGAAAGCAGTATTGTGGAAAGTTCTCCCACCGAGAAACCTGTTTTCATTATCAATGTGTCAAAATGTGTTTCTGGTTTATTTTCGATCACTACCTGATATATTTGTTCTTCTTTTTCATTCAACTCAGGAAATATGCGTGTTTGTTCATCTAATATTAAATCGTATTCTTCCAGGATATCTTTTACGGAAGTTACAATCTTCGCACCTAATTTTATGAGATAGTTCGGTCCTTCTGCCTGTTTGCGATTTATATCTCCTGGTAGGGCAAATACATCACGATTCTGATCCATGGCAAATTTTGCAGTTAACAGAGCTCCGCTTTGTCGTGAACCTTCTATAATAAAGCTGCCCAAACTGAGCCCACTGATGATCCGGTTACGCGTGGGAAAGTTCCATTTTTCAGCTTTACTGCCGGGAACATACTCAGACACGATGATCCCGTTTTGAATGATGTCTTCTGCTAACTCCCTATTCTCGGGCGGATAAAATTGATCCACTCCTGTGCCCATTACAGCAATAGTGCGTCCTCCGTTATTCAAAGCAGCAATATGCGACAGCGCATCTACCCCGTAAGCTAACCCGCTTACAATGGTGAAACCAGCTCTTGCCAGTTGCCCACCAATTTCGTTTGTCATCATTTTTCCATAATTGCTGGCTCTGCGTGTTCCCACAATAGCAAGTGTCCGCCGAAAATCTTCTTTTCTCAAATTCCCGCGGTAGAAAAGAAACGCAGGCGGATCGAAAATATTTCTCAGGAGGGTTGGATAGTCATCATCCAGCACAGTGAGAAATTTTATTTCATACTTATTAATCAGTTTCACGACCCTGTTCCAGTTGTCCGGTTCATTCGGGTTGTAAAGATATTCTTTGGTAGTTTCGGAAATGAATTCGATATCAGTCAAAGCATCTTTTTGTCCGATAAATCCTGAAGGTTCTCCCAAAATGCCGGTCAATTTTATAGCTGCTACGTTTCCAAAATTTGGTGTGGATAGTAATTGTATCCAGGTTTTTATTCTTTCAATTTTATCCATATATCTCCGGGTTTACAACATGTGGAGCTTTCCTGCCCTCGATAATAGCAATAGCATTTTCAGCAGCGATCATACCCATATTTGTACGTGTTTCAATGGTACCGCTGCCAACATGTGGTAATAGGACTGCATTTTTACACCCTGCCAGACCTTCGGCAAGTTCCGGTTCGTTTTCATAAACATCTAATCCCGCTCCTGCGATCCAGCCTTCTTGTAATGCTTTTACAAGGGCTTTTTCATCAACTACAGGAC
>DAOUUD010000005.1 GCA_030668345.1 Candidatus Cloacimonadota bacterium
CTATAGAATTAAAGAAGGAATTGCAGAGAAGATATTCAGCTTATTTCCCTATACATCAGCAAAACCTTCACAACTTGCTTTGGGTCATTTCCTGGATGATGGACAGGTCTATCTTGTTTTCGGTGCAGAGAACAGAGTATTTGCTATCACATTAGATGGCACACTGGCTCCTGGTTTCCCGGCTTATCTGGATGACAGAATAATCAAACCGGAAAGCTATCCAAGAATAATAAAATTCGGAGAAGAAATCATTCTTCTCTTTGAAGAAGCCGATAACGGATACATTGCTGTGAACAAGGAAGCGAAGATAAGCATCCAGCATTCTTTCTCCTGGCGAAAAACAGAAACTATCGATCAGTTTTACTGGAACGAACAATCAGAAAAACTGTATTATCTATATTCGGATGCAGATAATAATCTCTTTGCTTCTTATATAGAAAATGTACACGAAAACCCAATTATCTGGAATGGTTATAGAAATCAACATTACTCTATCTATAATGGCGAAATATCTTCCCAGGTTTCTTCAACAGACAAGATGACCGCATATGCTTTTCCAAATCCTGCCAAAAAAGGAGAAGTAAGAATTAAAGTGATCAATGCAAAAGATGATATTGATATTAAAATTTTTGACATTGCAGGAAATATCATCTTTAAAAGAAAAGTGGAAAAAGGAACCGGTGACGACAGGGACATTCTCTGGAATACAAGAAAGATCGCCACGGGAGTTTATTTCGGTATTGTGCAATCCGAAGGTGAAGTGAAAAAAGTTCCAATTGCAATTATAAATTAAGGAGATGTGATATGTTACGTAAAATAATCTTTCTTTTGGTGCTGACGGGTATTTTTATTTCGGTGTCAGCTCAAGAAATCAGAAATGATATTATCCAGGTAAAATATGATAAAAAATCTGTATCTAAAGCGATGATCTTGTCTTCCCTGTTTCCTGGTGCCGGGCAGTTCTATGCCAACCGCAGAAGCATTACAACCTATATTTTTCCTATTATCGAAATCGGGCTCTGGGTGGGATATTTACATTATTATAACCAGGGACTGGATAAGGAAGACGAATATGAAAAATGGGCAAATCAGGAAGTAATTGGGCACTATTTAGGAGACTGTCCTATTCCTATTCCGGGAACAAATCAGCCGTATTACATGGATGATGATCCTATTTATCGCTATGGACGTGAACGTCACGACTTTGCAGTTGATGACTTCCTGATAGAGAATAATAATCCGTCTTACGATAATCATTTCCGCCTGGATGATTCTAACACCCAGCACTTTTACGAAGATATCGGTAAATATAATAAATACATTTTTGGCTGGTACGACTGGTTTGATATTTATGCTACAGATGAAAATGGAAACTGGACAAATGATATTAACTGGGATTTCGAAGACGATGTTAATGGTTTGGAAGACTGGGTTGGAATGGAAGGTCCATCTAACCCTGGATCAAACTATTATGTTGAATCACTCTACGAGGGAGAAAAAGGACTTTATTCCGGAATGCGTGCAGAATACATCGCAATGAGAAGAGAAGCCAGGGATTATTACGGATCAGCAGAAATCATTTCATTCGGACTGGTCTTTAACCACATCTTAAGTGCGATAGATGCTGTTCGCTTAATACGAAGACACAATCTGGAATACATAACCAATACATCCAAAATACAAATACATCTGGCACCGGTAATGGTTTCTAACGAACTTTCCCCGGCACTATTTCTTACGAAAAGGTTCTAGTTCATGAAAAGATTCATTCTGGCACTGTTATTAATTATCCTGGCGGTTAATCTCACCGGTAAGGAATATTCGGTGCGCAAAGCTATGTTTTATTCTGCTGTTGTTCCAGGACTGGGCGAAATTTATGCCCGGGATTATAAAAAAGGTGCAATTTTTTTTACTTCCGAAGCAGCTATCTTATTCTCATATTTTCGTATGAAAGCTGAAACCAAATGGGCAGTAGCTTCTTATAAACAATTTGCTTTCTCTGTGGCAGATGTTCCAAAAAATCAGGAGGATTCATACTACCAGATGATTCAGGATTATCTAAGCAGCGATAACTATAATGAAGCTATCATCCGTGATGCGCGAAATTATTTCCTGATCTACAATAATGATCCGCTGGGTTATGAAGAATACCTGGAGACTTATCTGATTCCGGAGGATATAGGCTGGAATTGGGAAAATACTAAAAACTGGTATAAATACAGAGAGTTGCGCCGAAATAAACAAGATTTCGAGATCTATACAAAATTCGCTATGGCAGCAGCAATTTTGAACAGGATAGTGAGCATGATCGATTCTGCCGTCTCTGTGAAGAAATTGAATAGAAGCGGAAAATACCTTGGAAAATTAAGCTTCAAACCCGATTACCAAAAAAGAGGAATGGAAATAAATTATGAATACCATTTCTAAAACAAAAGTTGTAATTATTCTAATATTCCTGATTATTTTCTCCACACTTTTTGCTGGGGAAAATGCAGGCAGGAAATATTTTTTCAGGTCTTTGCTGATCCCGGGCTGGGGTGAGTTATCTCAAAAAAATAGTTCGGGCTATATCTTTTTAACTTCTGAATTGTTGTTCTGGTCTTCTCGTTATTATTTCTTGGAAGAGGCAGATCTGAAGGATAAAGCTTCTTTTAATTATGCTGTTAAATTTGCACATATAGATCCGAATACGGATTATTCCAACGAGTATTTCTTTCATTTGAAAAAATACGACAGTTCCGGCTATGAAACCGGCGGATATAATGCTTATATTGTAGAATTAGCAAAAAATCTTTATCCTGATGATCTGGAAGCTCAAACTGAATACATAAATGCAAATGCTTATTCCGATGAATATTTCTGGCAATGGGATGATGATGACAAACAACACGAATATGCCATACTGCGAAAAAGGATCATCCAATACAATGATTACGCTAAAACTCTCATAGGTGCCGTTTTGGCAAATCACCTTATAAGTGCTATAAATTCCCTGCGGATTAATTCCAAGCTGAAAAGACTGCAGGCAGGGATTGAATTTAATAGTAACATGGATCCACTGATCTCGATAAAATATAGTTTTTAAAAAAAATAACTGAGGAGAATTTTAACATGGCTGTGATTATTACCGGGAAAAACATGACCATTGAAGATATGTATAATGTAGCCCATCGTAATGAAAAGGTGGAACTTCATCCGGATGCACTGAAAAGAATTCAAAAGTGCAGAATATTTATCGAGGAGAAGATCGAAGAAGGCGAGATAATGTATGGAGTGAATACTGGAATTGGTGAGTTCTCTGAAGTCGTTCTAAATAACGAGCAGATCGAACAATTCCAGAAATATCTGATCTATAATCACGCAGCGGGCATTGGAAAACCCTGTCCTATCGAGCATGTACGTGCAGCTATGCTTGGCAGGATCAATGTTCATGCCAACGGCAATTCGGGTTGTCGTCCGATTATCACTAAGACATTTGTGGAAATGCTGAATAAAGGCGTAACGCCTGTTGTATGCGAAAAAGGCAGTGTAGGGGCTTGTGGAGACCTTTCACCAATGAGCCAGATCGCTCTTCTCATGATGGGCGAAGGTGAAGCATTTTACAAAGGTGAACGCCTTCCGGGAAAAGTTGCTTTGGAAAAAGTTGGTATTAAAATACCCGGGCTTAAAGCAAGGGACGGTCTTGCCTGTATTAATGGCAGTAATTTGCTAACCGGTATTGCTGCTTTGATAATCTACGAAACAGAAAGATTTTTCAAACAAGCGGAAATTGCTGCTACAATGACACTCGAAGCTTTAATGGCCAACCTGAAACCTTATGATGAAAGACTTCATAAACTCCGAGGTTTCCAGGGTGCTGTTACATGTGCAAAAAATATTCAAAAAATGATCGCCGATTCTGACCTCCTTAAAGGAATGAAAGTAAGAGTTCAGGATGCCTATAGTATGCGTTCCACACCTCAGGTAATCGGTGCAGCTATTGACCAATTAAGATGGACAAGAAGTCAGATCGAAATTGAGCTTAATGGCGTTGGTGATAATCCGCTATTTCTTCCGGATGACGGGATCGTACTTACTGGAGCAAATTTCCAGGGTTCTCCTATCAGTGTTCCTGTAGATATGCTGGGAGCCTGTATCACTATGGTTTGCGTTATCTCCGAAAGACGTCTTAACCGTTTGTTAAATCCTGCTTTGAGTGTTGGTCTGCCTGCCTTTTTAACAAAAGGTGCCGGTATGTTCTCCGGGCATATGCTCAGCCAATACACGGCAGATATGATGATAGTTGAACAGCGGATCCTTTCAACTCCTGCTTCCTGTCAGTCAATTCCCGCGGCTGCCGATCAGGAGGATTTTGTAAGTATGGGAATGAACACATCTCTAAAAACACGACAGATCCTCGATAATGCTTATGGTATTCTTGGAATAGAATTCATTGCTGCTGCACAAGCACTAGATTTCAGAGATTTCAAACCCGGGAAAGGAACCCGGGCAGCTCATAAAGCTGTGAGAAAAGTTGTGGAACATCTGGATGTAGATAGACCACTTTTCAATGATCATAATAATATGATGGAAACTGTAAAAAATAGAGACATACTGCATGCCGTGGAAGAAGAAATCGGAGAATTACAAACTTATTAAAGTGGATATCCTGAAAATGAAAAAGCTAATCGATTCCAATATTCTGATTGATAATGTAAAAATCCATAGATTTTAATTGGAGATGCATTGCCACGAAAACTAGTTCTGCCGTTGTTCATAATTCTATTGATGATAACTGGATGCGTTTATTATAACACGTTTTTCAATGCTGAGAAGTATTTTGAAGAAGCTAATACAATAGCCTTGAAAGACGATGGCACTCCCACAGCAAATGCAATTCAGAAATACAATAAGATCATCCAGAAATGCGGTGTAGTATTGACAGATTATAAAGACAGTAAATATGCCGATGACGCTTTATTCCTGATGGCCAAGTGTTTTTATTATATTGGAAGAAATCACACTCAGGCAATAAAAAACTTCGAAGAACTTATCGAATTTTATCCGGAAAGTGCCTTCTTACCGGAAGCCATGATCTACATTGCCAGGTCAAAATATGATTTCAAGCAGAAAGAAGAAGCATATAAATTGCTCCACGATTTCCTTTTACTCGATAAATATAAAGAATATCATCCACAGGCGTTACAGCTTCTGGCAAATTACTACCTGGAAGAAGAAGATTACGTACAAACAGATTTCTACCTGCAGAAACTGATAGAAAAATATCCTAAAGCAAAAGAATATGAAACAGCCTTTTTCCTGAAAGGAAAAGCACAGTATGATGCTGGTAACTACAAGAATTCCAATAACATTTTCGTTTCGCTGCTAAAATCAAAAGTTTCAAGAAATATTAAATATGATGCCCGATACTACATGGCTTTGAACTTCCTGCTCATGGAAGATTTTCAGAATTCTGTGGATTATGCTGATAACCTTCTGAAAAAAGAATACCGTGAAAGTGAGATAGCTAAGATAAGGATACTACAAGCTCGAGGATTAGCTGAACTGGGAAATACCGAAGAAGCCATAACCATTCTGCAGGCAGTAACTCAAGATAACCAACGTTCAAAGTTAGCTGCGGATGCTTTTTTCTACCTGGGAGAAATATATTTCAACATTCTACTCGATTACCAGAGTGCCATTGATAACTATAACAAAGTAAAAACCGTATTCAACAAATCGGAACTAATAGAGCAGGCACTTACCAAAAGTGCGGTTGCCAGCCAGATCATTCAGTTTCACAATCCCAGTTCAAATATCGATGCCGAGCAATTGGTGAACCAACAATTTAAGCTGGCAGAATTTTACATCGAAACGCTTAATATGCCGGATTCTGCACTCATGGTCTATGATATTGTTATTACTCAAAAGACCGACCTGATAAAGCAACTTGATTCTCTGGAAGCTGCTGCCATAAATTTGGAATTTCGCATCGATTCCCTGAAAACCATCAATGATTCATTGCAACTGGAGCTTAGTATCGATACCCTGAAAACTACAAGCGATTCATTGCAATTGGAGCTTAGTATCGATTCCCTGAAAACCATAAGCGATTCTTTGCAATTGGAGCTTAGTATCGATTCCCTGAAAACCCTCAGTGATTCTTTGCAAATCGAGGAAATTGAGACCCAACCGGACACCATGAAAACCACAAAAGAAAAACAGAAATCGGTTGTTACGTTGGTTCAACTGCAATCCGAATATAATTCTGTGAACCTGAAAATCGAAAACCAAATTCGGAACTTGAAACAATATGATAGTGAATTCATTCCTTATGCAAAGTTCGTTAAACTCTGGATGTTCAAAACTATTTTAAATGATTCCACAAAAGTGCAAAACATCTTTAACGACTTGCAGGAGAACTATCCCGGCAATAAATATACTTTTGCTGCAAGTTCATTGCTGGAAGGTAAAGAAGTAGAATTAACTACTCCGCTTCATATTAAAGAATTGGAAGATTACCAGCTTGCTATTGAGCACTTTGAAAATGATCCTTCTACAAGCGTGGAACTTCTGCTTCCAATAGCTCAAAACGATGAACATGAATTTTCAAAAAAAGCAATGTACAGTCTGGGTTATGTTCATTATTTCCTTTTAGCAGACAGTTTGTCTGCAAGACCATTTTTGGATTCTTTACTTACTATCGAAAATAATGACTTCATAAGTTCGATCTATAAATTCTACGATGGAACTTTTTTCATTAAAATAAATCAACTTCCTGCTTTAAAATTACAAATTGAAAAGGAAAAAGAGCAGGAAGAAGCCCTGAAAGAACAAGAAGAACAGAAAGAACAGAAAGAATTAGAAAAATCCGAAGAACCACAAAAAAGTGAAAACAACGAAGAGAAAAGCAAACCTGTTAAACCATAATAAATGGGAATTACAGTAAACGAATCTTTTTTTGAACAGCAAAATACTTTTTTAAAAGCATTCATTATTTTCATCGGGATAGTAATCTCAGCTTCGGTTGATTTTTATACTTTACTAATAATCTTCATTTTCACTTTTCTCTATGTTATCATTTCTCCTTATATTTATTTCCGCTGGCTAAAAACTATTCTAATATTGCTACCATTTTATATTTCCTTCTTTATTTTCGGTATAATATTTAACATTCCATTTAATCAGCACAGTTATGTGGCTATAAAGATAACATATATCCTTCTTCTTTCGGTCTATCTGGTTTCCACTACTTCAATAGAAGCATTCCTAACAGACTCAGCGATATTAAGTAAAAATATATATTTGAACAAATTTCGCTTTTTCCTGGTTGCCACGATCTATTTTATTCCAATTCTTATTGAGCAATTTGAAACTGTAAAAAAAAAGCATAAAAATATATTTAATATAATAAACCATACAGTATCACAAAGCATGTATGAAATAAAGCGTGTGGAGATGGAAGTTTTAAAGAAATTGGAAAATTCAAGTATAAGAAGAAGATTTGTCATATTACCAAACCTTTATATGTTATTGCTTCTGTTGATATATTTTATAGTATTTATTGTAAAATAATGAGGAGCTAATGAAAAGATATCTTTTACGAATATCTTATGATGGAAATGCTTTTTGTGGCTGGCAGTCTCAAAAAGAAGACAGAACCGTACAACAGGTTATCGAAAATGCCTTATCAGAGGTCGCCAAAAAGAGTATAAAAATAACCTGTGCCGGTCGCACCGATGCCGGTGTACATGCTCTACGACAGTATGCTAACTTTGATTTTAATCAGGATATGACCACCGAGCAGATAAAATTTGCTCTCCAGGCAAAATTACCAGCAGATGTTTCAGTACAAAAAGTATTTACAATGATCGAGGATTTCGATGCCCGTTACGACGCCATCAGTAGAACCTACAAATACTTGCTTACGAAGCAGAGAACGCCTTTTAACAGATACTATAAAAGCTTCCTGCCCAAAAAAAATATCAGAAAAAAAATTATCCGGAATTGCCTGCCATTCTTCCTGGGAAATCATGATTTTACTTCTTTCTCTAAATACAACCCGGATTTGAACAATTGTTTTTGTGAAATAACCCAGCTTAATTTTAAAGATACCGGAACTGAATATATTTTTACAATTTCAGCAAACAGGTTCTTACATAATATGGTTCGCAGAATTGTGGGTACTATTATAAATATATCGCACTTTGAACTGAAACCAGAGATCATTCGGGATTTGATAGCTGCAAAAGATTCCAACAATAATTTGATAGAAACAGCCCCGTCCCAGGGATTATATCTGGCAGAAGTAGAATATCCCAAAGACAAGTTTATATAATAAAAAACGCCCGGTAGCTTCCGGGCGTTAGATTATTTGAAAGTAAAATTACTTCATGAGTATCATTTTTTTAGTGCCGCTTAATTTACCATCTACTTTCATTTTATAGAAATAAATACCGCTGGCTACACTTTGGTTGCTGTCATTATTACCATTCCAGGTAATTATATGATCACCAGCGTTTTTGTATTCATCAACAAGAGTTTTTACTTTTTGACCCTTTATATTGTAAACTTCCAGAGTAGCATTTCCAGGAACTTGCATGTTGTAAGCAATATTTGTAGTAGGATTGAATGGATTCGGATAGTTCTGGGAAAGAGAAATGATACTTGGTGTAACTGTGGGATCTGCTGATGCCTCTTCAAATTTGATCTTGATAGCAGCATATATCATTGTACCGCCAATGTTTTCGCCCCATCCCTGAATTGAAGAACCGTAGCTGTTGTCATCCAGGAAGAACAGATGTACAAGACCCCAGTCATCACCAAGATCTTCAATTTTATCACCAACATATAAATAACAGGGAATCATTCCATCAATTTCTGGAGCGTAATTGTCATCATCTGCTTTGGCATTTATCAGGATTTCATCTTCCCATGTATCTCCACCATTAGTAGAGATGGCTATACAAATTTCAGGAAATTCTGCCCAATCTTCATAACCGGGAACAGGAAGACCACCAGGAACACCACCGTTGCCATAACGTGATTTCAAGCCTTCACTCCAGATACTTAAAATCCAGTCATTTTCATCATTTTTAGTCATTTTAAAAGAATTTTCATGGAAAGCTACGTTATTATCGAAATGGTAAATGGGCCAACCATCTTCCCACATAACATCCCCATCAGGATCAAAATTATCCACAACGCCGTCTTCATCTAAATCCCAGGGTACCATAACCTGATCGTCGGCTGGATCTGCACCACGAATCCCCAGTTCATAGAAGCTGAATTCGTCGTTAGCAATATCATAAGTATAAACTTTCGGATACATCATTGGCAGATCGGGGTACCATTGATCAGGTTCAAGCAGCATATTCATATTACCGGTAAATCTTATTTTTGTTCCACCATCTGTGAATATAACATTCATGTGATTTGCAAGATATGGAGAAAAATAGATACCATGAGGCTGGCCATTTTCATCTGGAAAAGCAGGAGTACCATCCTGATTTTGAGGATTATCAACTACATAATGTGCGTCCATTTGATAAAAATCAAAATCACCTTCACCATAGTTATTATTGATGAATACATAAAGCGAGTCTTCAGTGTTGTAACCCATAAGTGCTACTGTACCATCTTCGCCAACAGCAAAGCCTTGATTTGGACGGATCCACTCAGGAATACCCTGATTCCACTCGTCAAGAAGAGGAATGTGATTAATTGACCAGTCAAGTTCTAATTGAGCATTCAGGTCGGTAACATCGAAATCTGCATAAAGCAGTACGATGTTCTCAGATGGAACTCCTGTGGCACCGTAAGAGTTATTAGCCTGAATATAAACTCTTCTCTTAGCCGGATCTGGCGAAGGTCCTATGAAAGCGTAAGGCCAGATGTATTCATCTAGAGGATCAATAATCCAGAAAGTATCATCGAGTACGATGTACGGAGCTCTCCACAGACCCGGACTGCCAAGATGATAAAGATCGTAAGTTGCTACAAGTTCCAGGTCGGTAGAACCAGGATCGGCATTAACGTGCCAGCTTACAAATGGATCACCGGTTACAGGATCGATATCTACACCGCTGTAGCCTTCATGGATATCATCGGTTCCAATAGTAGCGACATTTGTTACATTACCACTCGCATCGATGTAAGCAAAGTACTCACGTCGAGTAGAAGCAGCAGTTTCACGAGCATGGAAAGTAATATAGATACCACCCATTGCATCCGGTTGCAGCCGTATTGGTGTACTATTATAACTACCTGGCTGGTAATCATAATAGTTCGATATAAGAGATTGAGGGTCAATTACGAATTCCCACTCAGGTCTTTCGCGTGAATTGTCCTCATTAACTCTTATTGTTCTTTCATGATTGTAATTAACAGCGTTCTTGGTTGTAGGAACCATTAAATCTGCGAACACACTGCATACAAAGATAGAAAGAACTACAAAAATGAAAAGTTTTTTCATTTTCCCTCCTTTTTTTTTGTATCTGCTATTTATATTTAATAAAATAGCTTAATTGATAATCGATGTGGTGTTTCCAGAAAACTCTCAGTCAAATCCCCCATATCTGAATAAGAGTAGTCCAGATTTATGAGTGCAAAATTAGTTGGAATGGTCCAGCCAAAGCCAACAGAGAATGTAGCCGCATCATAACCAAATTGATAACCTGATCTAATTCTGAAAGTACCGATAGAATATTCTGTCCCCAGGTTATATGTTTCACTTCTGTCTACACAGTTATCTAACTGAGCAGAGATAATAAGTTTTTGATTATCCGCATTGTAAATATTCCCAGCTACACCCAATGAGAAATTCATTGGTAATTTAAAAGGAGCTTCTTCTCTGTCTTCGTCAATAAGGCCGTCACCATCGTTATCCAGAAGGTCGAACGGGTCTTCATCAAATTCACCATCATCATCATTATCAAGATCATATTTTAAATCAGGACCAAAATTTCTCAACGACATTCCAATAGTAAGATTATTCCAACCTGTATTGTACAATGAACCAAGATCAATAGAGAAGCTATTTACTGCATATTCATCCAAATTCTGTCGTAGATATTTCACATTAATACCGAAAGAGAATTTATCGGTAAATGAATTTGCATAGGTAATACCAGCACTTAGATCACTACAGGCAAATTTTTCGCCTGTAGGTTCATCAAAGGATTCCTCAATATATACATCCATCCACGGCATATGGAGTAATGCTACATGAAGTCCTAATGCTCCAAAACTAGTGATTCTGGAAGCGGCAATATATTCATACTGGATATCTGCCAACCATTCGGTATGAGAGAACAAAATTTGATTCTGAGATTTTAGTGCCAATCCTGCCGGATTCCAGTAAATGGAAGAGATGTCATCTGTTACAGCAGTATAAGCTTCACCCATTCCAATAGCTCTGGCATCTATTCCTATTTTCAGAAATTGCAAACCAGCAGTTCCAGCTTTGGGAAATATATCTGCTGATACCAATCCGGGAATCAACATAAATATTAGTAGTAAACCAACATACCTTTTCATATTTTTTACCCCTTCATAATTATTTAATTATAACGAATTTACCAACCTTGATATCACCAGAGTCTTTATCTTTTACCGAAAATAGATAAACACCTGGTGCAATTATCTGGTTGTATTTTGAAAGCAGATCCCAGGAAACCATTCCGTCGGGAGCCAAACCGCTGTAGGAAGCTTTACTAATAGTGATAATATCTTCATTGGCAGCTCCTTCATGATCTATCTGGTCAACCAGGTCTCCTGCCAGTGTGTAGATCTTTATCTTACATCTTGAAGGAACATTAACAAACCAGATACGGCGACTCTTGTCACCTTTCTCATCTTTACTTCTGCGCCCGTCGAACTTGCTTTGACCAACATAAGGATTGGGCACAACAATGATTTTGTCCATATCTGTTTTAGCTGAAGGACCAGGAAAGAATATCCTCATATTCCCATCTTTGCCAGATTCCAGTGTTTGTAAATTAACACTGGGAATACCTCTATCCCACGCGGTAGCGGAAACATAATATTCAATACCTTTAGGTGGATTGTTTATTCTCGAAGTATAATATCTACGTGCTAAACGATCCTTGATATTATCTTCCAACTCAATTCCGTTTACAACTTTATTTTCTCCCAGATGATCTTCCAGTGGAATTAGTGTATCATTGTAAAGAGTCAGGTATATGTCATCTCTTATACCAGGATGTTTGAACCAGAGAGACTGATCATTGAAACTCCATGAATAAATATCTGCTGGAATATCTTCGTATTTTTTTTCAGCATTGTAAAGAGGATCGCCATAAATTGTATCACCGATTGTATAAGTTACAAGTTCATACATACCATTAAAATGATAAAAAAGAGTGTCCTCTTCGGTAGCAAAACATGGATTAGGTAATCCTTTGTCCTGCAACCACATTGAGCCACTTCCTGAAAAATCTTTAAATTGTTCACAGCCTGTATTTACCTGATAATCTAAATTATCTTGGGCGGTTTCATGTTTATCCCATCTTTCCTGCAAGACCCAGAATTCCTGAGAACCACTGCCAGATCTACCCCATAGAGCATAACCCTGAAAGTCATGACGCAGCCTGAAACCTGTCCAGGGATTTATACGGGCATTAATATTATCAATTCCCCAATTACTGGGCCAATATTCTTCCGGCATACCTGTAGTATCTGCATCTATGGCATAGCTATCAATATTTGGAATATCAATCTGCCAACCGATATCTTCATTAGGGATAGTTTTGCTATCCTGGTTTTCCATTTGTGATCGATTGTCCCAATATAAATCTATTGCATCACCATCATCAACTAGTTCAGCATACATATTGGGAATAGCAGGAGGTTCAGGTGCTTTATAGTGCGCAAAAGTATCTGGCTCAATCACGGTTTCCAATGTTTGAGGATTCTCATAAATATCTTTTGCCCACACTGCTTGAGTTTTGAGTTCATCAATAGACTCACCCGGGAATATGGCAATCACGATCTTCATAGTTCTATCCGGAGCCAGATTCCAGGAACCGGGAGTAGGGTCAGACATACCCTGCATATCACCATAGAAGGCAAAGAGAAAGCGGGTGTCAGCAGGATTATCTATTTGGTGATCTGGAAATTCTCTTAATGATACATAATCATCAGAAAATGAATTTGTATTGTGAGTCATAAGCCAGTATTTTTGATTTGCTGTAGGAGTAATAGTCGGGTTACGAGGGTCACCGTCATCAGGTCCATCTCCCCTGTTCCAATACCAGCAGGCAAATTCCAATTGTTCAGGATCTGGAGTACAAACACGAGCTCCCACAAAACCGGTGGTTAGTCCCTGATCCCCATCTTCATCATAGGTATAAGCAAACTCATAACCTTCACCAGGGACATAACTACTGATATCATCTAAAGATCTTGTATCGCCATCATAAGCTTGCGGACCAACATCGCAATCCATATAAATACCCATCGCACAATCATACAATGTATCCTGGGTGTTCATATTAGTAATATTGAATTCAACATAAACAAGGTTTTTAATATAATCATAACTCCACTGGTAACTCATTTGACGAATACGAACATTTAATTGTTCGTATGTTCCGTGATTGTTACCGCCACTACTTCCGCCCCAGTCACGTTCACCACTGGTTCCAAATGGACTGTAGTCATAATAATAAGAAATAAAATCCTGTTCGGAAACAGGATATCCGTCTTCATCAAACAATCCATCTCCATCATCGTCGTTAACTTCACAAAAGTTATAATTTACATTAGTTCTATCACTAAGGTCAACAAATCCCAGCGGGAACCAGATATCTTCATTCGCTTCGATCGGAGCAAAATCTTCTGGCTCTAGCCATTCATGCAGCCAGGTTCCACCATACATGGCAAATTGCTCAGGAAGTTCATCAGATTCTCTGAATGGGAATGCATAACCTACAGGATCTTCATCGATCTGACCATCACCATCATCGTCTATAGCCCTTCTGTGTTTTCGGATTGAAGCCGTCATAATAGTATCCACGACATTATAAAGGCTAAAAGTAGCTCCGAGAGCAGAAACTTCCAACGGGTTGTAAGCCGGTAGAAATTCATATAGGTCTGCATCACCATCAAAACCTACAGTGGTTAAAGTATCAACGCAAAGATTAAGTTCCGGACTCCAGTCAGGATTAAGAACAAGGCTATCACCCTGAATAATATACTGTGGTACTACATCATCTTTATCACTTGGATCTTCTTCTATCCAATACAATTTCTGACCGAACGCATTTCTTCTGACCTTTTTTGCTCCGAACCAGAGAGCTCCCTGATATAGATAGTCAATTGCACTTCCACCCGGATACTCCAACGAAGGCCATTGCGGCTGAATATCATCTCCTGAACCAAAGAATCCGTAATTACTTATTCTAAGCCAGATGTTACCAACATTATGATATTTTATCAAATCGAATTTCTTATCATAATTGGAATCATCAACAGATCTTGCTGCAAGAGTCACGCTTAAAAGAATTAAAAACATGAGAGCAAGAACAAATTTTGAATTAACTAATTTCATACAAATTCCTCCACTATTCTATGGATTTTATTATTTTATTCCAAAGTAAATACTACCGAAAAAGTAACCCAAACAGCAACAGCTTGTCCACTGCTTTTAGCAGGTTGATATATCCACTGTTTCACAGAATTTATAGCAGCTTCATCTAAACCGCCAGGTCCTGCTTGTAACGATTTTACAACTTCAATAGCCCCAACAGTACCATCGGCAAATACTTCAACTTCCAGAATAACTTCACCTTCGATCCCGGCATTCCGGGCAAATGTTGGATACTCCAACGGAGCCCGTTTTATGGCTATAGGTTCTTCATCATAAATTTTAAATTTTGAGGTTTTACCCAATACCCTGGTCTGAATATCATCATAGGGATCTAGTGTGGTTTTGTCGATCGTATCGATCACTTCGATATCTTCGTCATCATCACTTTCCAGATCGTCTTCCACTACAATTTCCACAACAGGTTTCACTGTCTCTTCCGGTGGTTTGATCTTTTCCCTGATCTCAGGTGGAATATCTATTGCTTCTGTTATATTAATTACCCTTTTAAATGGTTTTATTTCAATTTTGGGAGATACAATAAACGTAAAAAGAAGAATCAGGATCGCCAGGCTGACCGACTTATCGTAATAAGTTTGAGCAATATCTTTCCAATCAATATTTTCTTTAGGCATTGCCACCTACCTTTTCAGCTTAGCTTCAAAATATACACGGAGAGCATTTGCTTCCCGCAATTGATTTAAGATGTCGGACATGATGCCATAATTTGTTTCTCTATCTGTCCTGAAGCAAGCGAGCAAATTAAAATCTTCCGATAGTTTTTTCTGCATAACCCATTTAACATCTGGAATTGAAACTATAAAATCATCGATCGAGATGATACCGTTTCGATTCACGTAGATAGTTGAAGAGTGAGTGCGCGGTATCTTTTCGATACTGGCAGCTCGCGGCATACTTACCGGTAAGCCTTTTTCTCTAACGAATACCGTGGAAACCATAAAAAACAATAGAAGTAAAAAGGCAATATCAGACATGGAAGCTGTAGGGATCATCGTTTCAGGTTTGTTAGTTTTCTTTATTTTTGCCATCATCACTTCCTAATTTGTTGATAGAGATATCTTTTCTGCACCAGACGCCTGGATCTTATCAAGAGCCATAACCATAAACTGGTATTTGCTTTTTCTATCTGTCTTTAATGAAATAACCATATCGGGATTTTGAGTAACAAGCCTTTTGATCTTGGCTTCTAATTGATTCATGGGAACCTGTTCTTCGATACCACCGGAAATAACGGTTACCTGTCCTTCTTTATCGATCCAGACTTTTGTAAGGTTCTCATCCTTCAGTTTCACCTTTTTCATATCTGCTTGTGCGACTGCCGGTAAAACTATACCAAGACCTTTTTTAATATCGAACTTGGTAGTTGACAAAAAGAAAACAAGCAACAGAAAAGCTACATCAGACATTGATGCAGTGGGAATTCCACCCATATCTTTTCTTTTTCTGCGAAACATTAATCCCCCTTATTTGGATTCAACAAGGGTTTCTACGAGTTTTTCCGAACCTCTCTGCATATCCATTACAAGCCCATCGACCATACCCAGGAACATATTGTTGAAAAATTGCATGGGAATAGCAACGGCAAGACCGGCTGCTGTTGTGATAAGTGCGATCTGGATACCGGTAGCAACAATTGTGGGCTCAACTTCACCTGCAGCAGCAATATCGCGGAAAGCTTTGATCATGCCAACGATTGTTCCAAAGAAACCGAACATTGGTGCAAGGTTTATAGTTGTGGAAAGAGGAATAAAACCTTTTTCCAGGAAAGCCATTTCGATAACACCGGCATTTTCGATAGCCTTTTCAACAGCATCAATACCTTTATCAACTTTTAAAAGACCCAGATGCATAACAGCTGCAACAGGTCCTTTGGTTTCTTCACAAAGTCTGATTGCTTCATCATATTTTTTATCTGCAACCAAAGGGATCAACTTATCAAGAAAATCTTTCAGGTTAATTTTAGCATAGTTCAAGGAAATGATTTTCCAGATAACTGTAGCCAAACCCCAGATAACAAGAAGAAGAATTGGATACATAACAAATCCACCTTGAATGAATATATCCACAAGACCGCTACCTACGATCTTACGGGCAAACATTTCCAGATCACCAGACTCGGGTGCTTCATCAAATGGTAACTCTTCTTCAACAACAACTTCTTCAGTAAGAGTCTCTTCAGCTATAGCTTCACCTGTTGATTCTTCCTGAGCAAAAGCCATAACTGTAAATGTCAAATTAACTAAAGCTATTAATGAGATTATTATCAAAAACCTTTTTCTCATTACTATTTCCTCCTAAAGTATTTTTTTATTTTAAAAATCAAACGCCATTCCAAATTTTATAGTTCTTCCCTGGGATATATTGGCAGGATTCTTAGTAGAAAGATCATGAATATACTGAGTTTCCAATGCTGTATAATCACTATTGGGTTCACTGATGTCGGCTCCATCATAGTAAGGAGAGCCAGTATATGTATATATATTAATAACATTAGCTTTATCAAACAGGTTTTGAATGCTCATATAAAATTTGATACTTGTTTTTTCTGAAAAAGCAATTTTTTTGGTTATCCTCAAGTTAGCATTTTCGGTATGAGGTTTTGTTTTGCTGTTCGTATCAAACGTAGAACCTGTGATAGTAGTTGCAGTATAGGGTGTACCGCTTGCTATATTGTAATTCACATTAAGAGAAAAATCATCAGAAATAAAAGCAGGCAAAGCAAAGTCGGTAAATGGCATATAGAATTCTTCACCTTTAGCCACCCTGAAAGTTATGTTAAGACTGAAGTTATGACGCATATCCCAGTTGAGAGGAAACTCTCTCAGGTTTGATGGTTCAGCTTCTTCTACAACATCGGAGTGATTGCCATTTGCCCAGGCCAATGAGTAGGCAGCAGATCCCATAAGAAATCCTGAAAGCCTTTTTTCAAGATTAATATCAATTCCTCTGGCGCTGCCATAATTTTTTGACTGATATTCCAGAAATGAGATAGTTTGATCTTCAATACCTGTTTCTGGATCTACATAAAATTTTTCTATAGTACTTACGTAATTATAGATGTTTTTGTAATAAGCCTGAATGTCCATTACATAATTTTCGCCAAGTTGTTTTTGCAAACCAACTTCATAAGTAACAGTTATCTGAGGTTTAAGGATGGGTGAGCCTACAACAACAGGGTTATTACTGATAATAGCATCCTGAGGACGGGCAGTGGTGAAAATAAACTGCATTTGTGGAAGCTGGTTCTGATAGTTATAAGCAAAGTGCATAACACTGGTTTCGGAAATTGGATGAGACACACCCAAGCGGGGTGAAATCATCATCTGAAATCTATCATCTTTATCGAATTTTTCCCAGTCATATTCTCCGTTATCTTGCAGAATCTTATATTTTTCTCCCAAGTACCAAAAATCAAAGCGAAGACCAGCGTTAATAATCATTCCTTCCCATTCCATTTTATCTTGCAGGTAATATGCCGCTTGCAAAGGGGATGATTCATATCCATCAGTATCTCCTGAAGCAGCTAATGTAGCAGCATAAAGATCTGGTAGATCATAAATATAGACATATCTGGTAGTATCTTCTTCGCTTTGAATAGAATCTACTGGAGTTCCATAAATTTGAAGATAATCCATATAGCGTACTTGATCTAAAATCCAAGGATTGACTAACCGGTTTTTCTTGATATTATGTTGAGTAAGCTCAAAACCTGTTTTAAAACCATGTATCTCATTATATTGGTATTCAATATCCGTTCTCAATGTTGCCACACTATTTTCATCATCGCCAAAGAATCCGGACACTGATCCTGGTCGTACGAAATTAGCATAGCTGGCAATATTCTTTTCCATACCATCAGACATGATTTCCCAAGGAATTTGTCTTTCAGTTCCAGTAAGATTATTATCATCCATCAAGTAAATTATACCCGTACAATCTCCCATATCATTAGGAACGTATAGTACAAAGTTCTCTGGATCCAAAACAAAGAAATCGTCTCTACTAATGCCATTGGGACGATCTTGTTGTTCTTTTGTATAGTAATTCAATTTTAATTTAAAGTTTAATTTTGGATTTATCGTATGATCGTATGTAACTGCATATTGCTGCTGTAGTGATTCACCCACATTATAATGGTCAAGTGCATATTTCCAATTGTAACTAAAACTGTTGTATATACTTTTATCACCCCTTATAGAAAACGTAATATTTTGTTTAGCATTGAAGTTATATTTTAATTTCAGGTTTGTATTGTAAAGATTTACATTCCTGTTACCAAGATCAAATCCAGCAAAATCATCTCTTTCTGCATATGGATCGGAAGAGTTGAATGTTGGTTGGGTGAGATATTTTAGTTCTGTATTCGGATCATTTACATAATGATCTTTATAGCGTGTATCGTGCCATTTGGCTGCACTATTAAAGAAAAAGGTAAATTTATCTCTGAGTGAAGAAACAAGGGGACTAAAAACAGGTCCACTAATAGAAAATTTTACTTCGTCGGAATTAGAGTTATCAATACCATCTCCCAACAAATGGTCGGTAATAAATTCTATTTTTCCAGAATAATCTCTGTCACCAGATTTTGTGATGATGTTAACAATTCCAGATTGAGCATTACCATATTCAGCGGTAAAACCACCTGTTTTTACGTCAGTTATCTCAACTGCATCCATATCAACAGTAAGTGCTGCACCACCGTCAACCGGGTCGGATACAGACATACCGTCAATTGTATAAACTACTTCGTTTGCTCTTCCACCACGAATATGTAACTCTCCGTCAGTTACTATAACACCTGCTTGAATGGCAATTACATCTTCCAGGTTATCCATAGCAATATCTTCCATTGCTTCGGAAGTAATAGTACGACCAGAGCTTGTTTTTGTAGCTTGAACCATCTCTATTCTAGATTCTGTCACATCAAATCCTGGAAGTTCGATTGGTTGTTTAGTAATGGTGATATTCAGCATAGTTGTTAAATCCAGGTTGATTACTACATTACCAATCTCATTTCTACGATAACCTCCACGGTAGCAAAATACTTTATATGTTCCTGGTGAAATGTTAATAATCACATAGGTTCCGTTTTCTTTAGTTTGCCCCCCGATTTCGGTTCCTTCTAAAATCACATTTGCGTATGCAACAGCTATCCCTTGTTCGTCAGTAACCTTCCCAGCAAGTTTACCGGTGGTACCAGCAGTTAATGAAGTAGATATAATAAAAGTTACTAACAGCAAAAAAATAATTCTTCTTTGCATCAATTTCTCCCCCTATGGTTTATATTTTTGCATCGAACAAAAACAATATCGAGAAAATTCATGTCAATTTTTTTTTGGTAAAATCTATTTTCTCATTCTTAATTTCTTTTATCCCACTCACCTGTCAAGTATTTAGTACTTGCCAGAAATTCTGCTTTCTCCTTCTCCCATTTTTCAATACCTTCACTGACAATAAATTCATCAGTTTGCCAGGTCATTTTAAAGCCACTTATCAATGCTGAAACAGCATCATCGAAATTCACAGATTCCTTCAATATTTCATTGATAGCGATAGTTTTTTTTGAAAGATACACTGCCAATCTTTTGCGTTGCTCATTACTCAGGTTCGGTATAACATACGCTAATTTACTTTGATTTTTCTGTAACAGGATCGATCCGTGTTGTAAGAAAGTGTTATCTTTTCGAACCTGTGCGCTCCCTACTATCTTTTTTTTCTGATAATTTAACTCGAATCTGGAGCTACTGGAGAAACACGGATTTACTGCCTGTCTTTGATGATGGGAAGAAAGTTCACTCTTTTCAAATTCTACTTCTATCCCCAGGTTTTTTAATCCTTGTGCAAGTGCTTGGCTGATCTCGGAATACGACTCCAGAATATTACCACTTAAGTTCTCTGAAATTGGGGCTATAACAGAATAGGTTACTTCTTCATCGTGCAGAACAGCTCTACCTCCTGTGGGGCGGCGAACATATCCAAAACCGAAATTTTTTAATGCCTTTATATCGATCTCTTTAGAGAATTCCTGGTTATAACCAAATGAGACTGCAGGAGAATCCCACCCGTAAAAGCGTATCGTAGGCAATGAACGCTTCTCCTTCACCCCAATGAAAATGGTTTCATCGATCGCCATATTCATGGCAGGTGTCATATTACCGGTGTTTAAAATCCTCCACTTCATCCTTCATGTGCTCCTTATAAATCTTTTCCGAATCATTTAAAATGCAATTCACATTCCTTTTACAATATTGAATATATAAAATAATCTATTCTATTATTTATTATTATATATCCATTAATTCCAAACAATTACACCGACATAAAAAAATCTTCAATTTTTCATCCACAATCATTTTAAATTCAAATAAATGCAAATTGCGGAATAAATCCCGCATTCTGCAGGATTTATTCCGCAATATTACCTTAATCGATTTTTTTTACTCAGCAACTACGCCACCGATTTTTATAGGTTCTGTTTCATCTGGTTTTTCATCATTCTTTTGATCTATTTCTGTACTTATTCCACGTTCTTTTTTCAAGTCTTCATAAAACAGAACCATAGAAGTCATCATATATGGTTGAAGCCAGAGAAAGCCGATTCCGAACGATAATACGCTCAGGAACATCCAGCCGATGAAGCTCAAATTGAGCATAAATAATTTACTTTTATACCCGTACATCATTTCCTTGCTTTTACGAAGTGCTTCCGAAATCCCAATATCGGGATTGTCTATAAACAGAAAGAAAGCCATGCTGTAACCGTACGCTGCAATAATACCGGGAATTATAAGTAGTAAACTCCACAAGAAAACATACAGGTTCATCAGCCAATATAAACCCAGACTTCTTCCAAAAAGTCCCAAATTTGGACCGGAGAAATTGAAAGCCTTGAAAATAAAATTAAAATCAGTAATATTTTTTCGTACCAGCTTCACAAAGAAAAGTAAAAATCCATACATGAGTGGTCCCATAATGGCAATAAACGCAATCTGCCCCAAGCCTGGAATAGACGCTACAACTGAAATGATTCCCGCATAAATAAGCACAGCAACGATTGCATTTCCCCAACTACCTGCCAATGTTTCTCTGGCAGCTTTTCTAATTTCAAAATTCTGTTTCATTAGCTCTCCTTTTTTTTATAATTGTATGCTATTAATAACACTCTCTTTTCTTGCTTCGATATCTTTCAAATCAATCTCTATTAATTTATTCAAACTGAAAGATTCAATATTGAATGATGCCATAACTGTCCCATATATCATGGCATTTTTTATAGATGTTTTATTGTAATTTTTCTGAGTTGCCAGATATCCCATGAATCCGCCGGCAAAGCTGTCACCTGCTCCGGTTGGATCGATCACGTTCTTTACAGGATATACCGGTGCAAAAAAAATAAAATCTTCAGTCACTGCCATAGAACCATATTCTCCACGCTTTATTACAATAAGTTGCGGGCCTAATTTCCCGGCAGCTTCGGCAGCTCCGAAAATATTATGCTCTCCAGTCAGCATTTTTGCTTCATCATCATTTATAAACAGGATATCAATTTTACTGATAACTTCCAGTAATTTTTCTCTTTGGCAATCGATCCAGAAATTCATCGTATCGCAAGCTGTTATCTTCGTATTATCCATTTGATTAAGAACCCGAAGTTGCAATTCAGGATCTATATTCCCCAGGAAAAGATATTCGCATTTTCGATAATCAGTTGGTATTATGGGATCAAAATCGGCAAATACATTCAATTGTGTATCCAGTGTTTCTGCCCGGTTCATATCGTTATAAGCCCCTTTCCAGTAGAATGTTTTACCAGGAACGAATTTTATACCTTTACAGCAAATATCATTTTCCTGTAGCATACATATATAATTTTTGGAAAAATCTTCTCCCACCACTCCCACTACATGTGTTTTGCAGAAATGTTTGCTTGCCATAGAGGCATAAATTGCTGAACCGCCCAGAACTTTATCAACTTCACCATATGGTGTTGTCACGCTATCTAATGCAATTGATCCTACAATTACAAGACTCATTAATATCCTTGTTGAATTTCTACTGAATCCGGTTGAGAAAAAGAATTGGTGTCTTTCAATTCCTGAGCTCTTCTACCGAAATGACGAATAATAAAAATAACAAATATCAGAGCCAGGATCCTTATGAAAAAATTTGTCCAGGTATTGCTTCTGTACCTTCTTCTTTCCTCTCGGCGTCTTTTAAATTCCTCTTTAAGATCACTCATTTTCATACTCCCGGGAAATATTTATGAACTATAGGAAACACTTTCTAATAAACCTTTTTTAAATCTTTTCAATCCTTCTTTAATTTTTTTCATATCTGTAGCGTAAGAAAATCTTACAAATTCATCCGCTCCAAAAGCAGAACCCGGTACAATCGCAATCTTATATGTTTTAAGCAAAAACTCACAAAGTTCAATTGAATTCGTAATGCCTTTTTTGTTGTTTTGCAAATAATAGGAAACATTGGGCATGGCATAAAAAGCACCCTGCGGCATGTTGCATTTTATATTCGGAATATTTAGCAATCCGTCCACCAGAAAGTTCCTTCGTTTTTGAAATTCTTCCCGCATGATAGAGATACTTTCTTCGCATTTGTCTAAAGCAACAACTGCGGCTTTTTGTGTAATCGAATTTACACAGGATGTTGTATGACTTTGTATCCTGCTGGCATACTTGATTATATCGGTGGGAGCGGCTGCATAACCAAGTCTCAATCC
>DAOUUD010000068.1 GCA_030668345.1 Candidatus Cloacimonadota bacterium
AGGGAAGAATAATCTTTGGAATGGGTTGCGGAATACTAACTGTAGTGATCCGTCTGGCTGGAGGATATCCGGAAGGTGTTTCTTATTCTATTCTTTTAATGAATATTACAGTTCCACTGATAGATAGATATACAATTCCCATAATATTTGGGGAGGTTAGAAAATGAAATATTATTTAAGGCTTGGATTTGTTTTACTGGTTATAACTGTTGTTGCAAGCGGGATACTGGCATATATAAACAGCTTAACCGAACCCATTATCAAAGAAAATCAACGTAAAGCAAAAGAAGAAGCCAGAATGGAAGTTCTGCCGGAAGCTGTTTCTTTCGATAGTATTTCCTATTTGAATGAAGAAGTAATATATGCCGGTAAAAATAATGAAGGAAAGCTTGCAGGATATACTTTTGTGGCTTCTTTGTATGGTTATAGCAGCGATGTGAAAACTATGGTTGGTGTAACTCCGGATTTCAAAGTAAACAAGATCAAAATAATTGAACAAACAGAAACACCCGGTCTGGGTGCAAACTGCACAAAACCTGAATTCCAATCTCTGTTTGAAGGGAGAAATGAAACCGTAATGCTCGTTGATAAGGATGGCGGTGAAATCGTTAGTATAACCGGAGCAACCATTACAACTCGCACTATAGCGAATTCCATTCGGACTGGGTTGAAGTTTCTAAAAGAAATCGAGGTTCAATCAGAACCTGAAGAAATTCACCGGGAGGAGGTTACCGAATGAGCGTTATCAAAGAATTCACCAAAGGCATTGTAAAAGAAAACCCGGTTTTCGTGATGGCACTTGGGCTTTGCCCGGTATTGGCAGTTTCTTCTTCTGTAGAAAACGCTATCGGAATGGGAGCAGCAGCCACTTTTGTACTGGTTTTTTCCAATATTTTTATTTCTCTCATTAAAGGCTTTATTCCAAGAAAGATCCGTATTCCATCCTACATTGTAGTAATAGCTTCGTTCGTTACAATAGTAGATATGGTGATGGAAGCTTATGTTCCAGCTCTTCATAAAAACCTGGGTTTATTCATTCCACTCATCGTAGTTAATTGTATTATATTGGGAAGAGCAGAAGCTTTTGCCGGTAAGAACAATCTGATAAGATCCATCTTTGATGGTTTTGGAATGGGGTTGGGTTTCACACTTGCGCTTATAGTTATTGCTTCTATCAGGGAAATATTGGGAGCCGGTCAATTCCTGGGATACAATGTGCTTCCCGCAACCTTCAAACCAATGCTGGTAGCAATTCTTGCACCGGGAGCTTTCCTGGTTATGGGTCTTTTGATGGGCTTGATGAACCTTAAGAAGAAATGAGATACGAAAAAATTGAGACGCAGATGAACGCAGATGAATTATGATTAATTATGAAAATAATATTTTAGATAAAAAACTTGTGTGAAGTTATAATGAATAAAAACATATTAAGTTATAACCAATCAGAGTAAATCAGCGTCAAGAAGAAGGAGAAGATAAATGGAATTTTTAGCAAAAATATTCGCCATGGCTATTGCAGCCATATTTGTGCAGAATTTTGTATTGATGCGCTTTCTGGGTTTATGCCCGTATATTGGAGTTTCCAAGAAATTGGATTCGGCTTTGGGAATGGGAATGGCTGTGATCTTTGTTATGACCATGGCTTCCACTTTTACCTGGCTTATTCAAACCTATCTTCTGGTTCCTTTGAAAATTGAGTTCCTGCAGACAATAGCATTTATTCTTACAATTGCTTCGCTGGTGCAACTGGTAGAGATGATCATTCAAAAAACAGCTCCGGCACTTTATAAAGCCCTGGGTGTTTTCCTTCCATTAATAACTACAAACTGTGCTGTGCTTGGTGTTGCCATACTCAATATCAATGAAGAATACACTTTCATTTTTGCAATCTTGAACGGCTTGTTTGCCGGTCTTGGTTTTACTCTGGTACTTATCCTGATGGCCGGGATCAGAGAAAGGCTGGAGAGAGCAGAGCTACCCCGCACAATGCGTGGTATGCCGATTGCTATGATAGTGGCCGGTTGTATGGCCCTTGCGTTCCTTGGTTTTTCAGGCTTAAAATTTTAGGGGGAAGTTATATGTCCATCATATTATATTCAATAGCAACTCTTGGAACTTTAGGTGTAATTTACGGACTGGGACTTGCCTTTGCTTCCAAAAAATTTCACGTGGATATTGATCCCAAAATAGAACAGATAAATGAAATTCTACCTGGCGTTAATTGTGGTGCCTGCGGATATCCGGGATGTTCTGCATATGCAGAAGCAATAGTGAAACATAGCGCTGAAATAAATAAATGCGCTCCCGGTGGTGACGAAGTTATTGCGAACATTGCAAAGATAATGGGCATGGAAGCAACATCTGCGGATAAAAAAATTGCTGTTATACATTGTCAAAGTGGTGGTACAAACAACACTTTCTTCCGTTATAAATATCATGGCATTCCCACCTGCAAAGCTGCAGTTCTTGTTTCCAGCGGACCAAACCTTTGTAATTATGGATGTGTTTTTCAGAACGACTGTATTGCAGCCTGCCAGTTCGATGCAATCCATCTAGACGAGAATGGAATGCGAATCGTAGATAAAAATAATTGTACTGGTTGCGGTGCCTGTGTTATTGCCTGTCCGCGTAATCTCATTGAGCTTGTTTCTATTAAGAAACGAGTTCATGTACTCTGTACTTCACACGATAAAGGTGCTGTTTCCCGCAAAGTGTGTGGAAATAAAACAGCCTGTATTGCCTGCTCTTTATGTGTAAAAAAATGCCCTGTTGAAGCAATTGAAATGCAGGATAATGTGGCTGTAATTATCTATGATAAATGTATTAACTGCGGTCAATGCACAGATGTATGTCCTACCAGTGCTATCTTTGATCCGCTGAAAGAAGTACGGGCAAAAAAGAAGGCAGAAGCAAAAGCCAAAGCTGAAGCCATTAATAAACAACCGGAAGAACAGAAAACAACAGAAATCCTGGAAGATACAAAGTAAGGTATAATGAACTTTCTACAATTATTGAAAGCAAAAAGACTGCAAATAAAGGGACAGAAATTCCTTACTTCGGGAAAGATCGAAAAAGCCCATGGGATATTTCAGAAAGTCGTCTTAATTGATAATTCCACCGAGAATCTTTTTAATCTGGCTCTGTCTTTCATGGGCCTGGCACGTTATCCAGAAGCGGAAGGCTACCTGCGAAAGATCAAAGAAAATTTTCCTGATCATGAATTGAATACACTCACGCTTGCCGAATGCCTGATCATGCAGAAGAAGTGGGATGAAGCAATAAAATTCTACGAAAAAGCAAGTCAGATAAATCCCCGCAGCGAAGCTTATAAAAAATACTTAGCAATAGCCAAAGATGTAGTAGCCAGAGAAAAATATGTCAAATCCAAAGAATTTTTTCAAGAAGCAATAGAAGAATTGAGGTGTAAGAACGACGAAAAAGCACTCAAAATACTGCAGGAAGCCAATGAGTACTTTCCCGGGAATCCCAATATCCTTAATAATATTGGAACTATTTATTTGAACTTAAAAAAATACAAACCAGCATATAGCTATTTTGCAAAAGCAATTAGTCTCGATCCGGAGAATAAAAAATTTCAAAAAAACCTGTTAACAGCAAAAAGAAAGATAAAAATTGAATACTAAAAAGACACTTATAATAATTCTAAGATTGACAAAAGAAACACAACATCAAAATATAGCAGACGAAAATTAATTCTTTCAGGGGCAAAAATGAGGAAAAGAATTTTTCTGGTATTTTTTTTATCATTCGTTTCTCTTATAAATGCAAGCTTTCTTATAGATGTTTATCATAAGGACTACGGTTATATAGTTCGGACTGTACTGGTTTTCGATTCTAAACCGAATTATTCAGTTATAAAACATGAGGATGACATTCAGATAAACATACTGAACTGCCGTAAAGATGCTACTATTCAGAATGTTCAAGTTCCCAACAGCAATGTTTTAAAAGCGTTTGATTTTCTGGTCAGCAAAGACAAGGTGATGATTGTACTAACTATGAATCAGACACTCCAGCTCATTTCCGGTGAGCCCTACAAGGTTGAACTATATGAACTCTCCGGGGAATTGTTTAAACTTGTATTGGATGTTTTTGCCATCAAGAATCCGAAAACACTGGAAGAAGTTCGTTGCTTTGCTGATTTTTATAAAACAATAGGAAAAACCGAATTAGCTGAGGAATACTATACTATTGCTTCTGAACTGAAAACCGTACAACCAACGCAAACTGTTACCGATAGTGTTGTTAAGACCCGGGAACCAAAAAACTTTTTTAAGAAAACTCTGCAATCACTAACATTCATTGAATCTTTAAAAAACACTCTCAATATCAAAGTTGTAATTATACTGGCAGCGGGTATTGTTCTTTTTATTGTTTTAATTGTGATCATTTCAAAAGTTACCAAGAAGAAAATACCAAAATCTGATTTTGAAGATAAAAGCCAGCGTTCTACCTGTGGTTTTGGTGATAGTGAATTCCAGAAAAAGATGGTTTTAAAACTGGCAGCACAAGAATGGGAAAGTGAAGCAATCGCCATGGAGTTAAATCTACCTCTCGATGATGTACACAGAATGCGTGGCAGCGATATTGATGATGAGTTAGAACGATTTTAAACATGAATAAAAAGAAACGGCTCGGAAATTCCGAGCCGTTTTTTTTACTTAAATCCTCTGCTATTTTATCAAGATCATTTTCTTAACAGCACTGAAAGCACCTGTTTCTAATTTGTAGAAATACATACCGGTGGAAACAGGTTTACCCTTGTTATCCCTACCATCCCATAATACTGAATGCCTGCCTGCTGGAAATTCTTCATTTACCAGTGTGCGTACTTTTTGTCCTTTAAGATTGTAAATTATGACCTCAGTGTTCTCGGTGTTCTCGGTGGTAAATGAAATAGTCGTTTCCGGATTGAAAGGGTTGGGATAATTCTGAGACAAGCTGCTTGCAGGTAATATTAACTCGTCATCAGAGCCAACATCCGGAACCAGATAAATATCAAAGATAACGTTATCATTATTGATGATAATTTCATCTTCGTGAAAACCCAGGTAACCATCTTTCCAGCAATCCAGCGAATACGTTCCATTGGGCAGATCAAAGTAATAATAACCTGTTCCATCGGAATAAGTCGAGGCATAATATCCCCCAGGAATTCCCACACTGATATTTGCATAAGTTACAGGATTGGTTGTATTTTCCTCATATACATAGCCTTCCAGAGAACCATCAAAAGAAACCGGTCCCATTTCGAAATCCTGCTGAACAATATTGTAATTAATAACAATATCTTCTATATGAACACCATAATAATTAACATGCCATGCATCCAGCACATAAGTTCCATTGGGAAGATCAAAATGGTAATAGCCATCTTCGTTGGTGACGGTATAACCGCAATAAGGATCACAGAACGCCCAGATTTGTACTCCTTCGATGGGATCGGTTGTTCCTTCTTCGAATACAATACCCCAGAGTTCGCCGTCAAACGAGATCGGATCCAGATAGAAATCCATAGTGATCATATTATCTTCAATCACAACATTGGGAACCATTTGCTGGTAGTACATTTCACCTTCTGCATAAACTTCAAAAGTTCCGTTTGGTAAATAAAATTGATAGAATCCTTCATCATTTGTACCGGTTCCAAACCAGTTAGCACCATCAAAAGCATTTACCCAGCAATCTTCTGCAGGTTCCAAAGTAACGGAATCATATACATGTCCCTCTATTCCACCTGTAACAGTATAAATATGGAAATCAATTCCCGTGGAACCGGACATAATATTATTGTAGGATTCAACAACATATAGACCCGGAATATCCCAGATATCCACATTAACACCATAGCCACCCATTGCATCCGCTTCACTTGCCACATGTAGAACATAACTACCGCCCTGTTCACTATCGGTTTCTGTTCCTCCTATATTGCTCCAGCTATCTATTTCAAATCCGGCTATAGGAATATCATCTAAATACACTGTACCTTCTATTGTTGAATCAGTTTCATATACCAGAAAATCTACAGTTTCCGTACCACCTTCTTCAACATAAACCTCAACTTCTTCTACAGGTAAATAATCCGGAATCAGATCATCCCAATTGAATCCAACCTCCCACCAGCCTTCGATTACAGTAAGATTGTAATATCCCGAGCTGTTAGTTTCAGTTGTAACACCACCTGGCATTTGTCCTTCGGCATAAACTGTTACACCCACTACCGGAGCACCATTCTCATCCAGAACCGTTCCTTCGATATTAGCATTTCCCGGAATAAAATTGAAATCATAACCGGTAATATGGCCATTGATATTTACATCTATATAAACCGTATCCGGGAACATCCCGCCGCCCAGAACACCAAGTGGATCAAAAGCCATAACCATATAATCCGTTACTACAGGAACAAAATTTTGATAATTTCCTGATGCATCAGTAGCTGTCATCCACATATTCTCTTCACTGGACATAGCTGCAATTATTATATTGGGATATACTGGAGAAACCGAACCGGAAACGGAATAATCTGATGTGATCGGATCTATCCATAAAAAAGCAGCATCGATGCCACCGGTATCTTCCGCTACATAAAAACAACCCAGGTTGGAAACCCTGTTCGGTCCGTCTTCATCCCCATAACAGGTAATTTGATAAACACCTACTGCAGAATCTTCATCATCAATGTCGTTATCCACTATTTCATCTTCCGTATCAGGAACAAGCAGATCAATTGTGTCTTCCCATATTTCATTGCCGTTCATATCTGCCCACATGCTCACATTTGCTTCCGAGTAGCCATCAGAAAAATAGATGGTTATTACAAAATCATCACCCTGAACGATAGTTGCCTGATCTTCTCCGTTGATCTTTACATCCATTGGATCCCTGTTGCCGGGTTCAATTTGGTATGATCTTACTGTTGTTTTTTCTTTCTTTTTTTCATAATTAAACTGAAAAGGATTGGAAATCTTTATACGCTCTGAATTATGATGATCATTCCGCACCAATCGAAGTGCAGCATTTTTCCTGATGATTTCCAATTTATCACTTCCCTGAAATGCAAATAGCTGTAACGAAATCACACTAATGAATACTAAAATTAAAATAAACTTTTTCATTTTTCTCCCTCCTTAAGCATTTAATTTCAATTGATCTTTACTATGTTAATGAATTGAATTTGAAATCTCTTTGTCAAGTATGAAATATCAAATATTGGATTATAATGCATAAATCTTCAAATGCTTGTGAATTGTTAAAAAGAATTTGACGGTTTTAAATAAAAACTAAACTTCGAAATATAAATTTTATTGAAAAAGGAATTTAAATGAGAATAGCAATTATCGGGTTTGGTGCAGCAGCTATCGGGTTTATAGAACGAATAAAAAATACCAAGCATGAAATTCACATTTTTGAAAAGAGCAAAGATATTTATTCATCGAGTATCTCGGGAATACGGGCAGACGGGAAACTGTTCGTATCCAATGAAATGGGTGGAAATATCGATGTCGATATGGATCTGCAAAAACAACTTGTGAATTATTACATCGATAAAACTGAAGATAAAAAATATGAGAAGGGCAGTTCTTTTGCCAAGAAGGAATACTACAATAAATTCTACGAAAAAGGTTTCCAGCCTATTCATTCCGATTTTTATCACATTGGTACAGACCAGTTGAAACAGGTTCTTTATTCCATATATGAAGATTTTAAGAATTTAAAGAACATTCATTTCCATTTTGAAGCACCGATCCTTGATATCGAACCGATTGCCAATACGGTTATATTGAATAACAAAGACAGCTTTGATATGGTGGTGGTAGCTGTAGGTAGAAGCGGACATAAACTGGTAAAAAATGTGATCGGGAAATTTCCTGAACTTATATCAGATAATACAAAAGTAGATCTGGGCGTTCGCATGGAACTTCCTGACCTTATTGTGGAAGAACTGAACAGGGAAATGTACGAATTCAAAGTGAAGTACAAAAGTAAGACAGGTTATATGGTACGTACTTTCTGTAACAACCCCAGCGGCTTTGTTGTTACCGAAAATTATGATGATTTTGTAACTGTGAACGGGCATTCCAAATTGAAGGAAAAAAGTAAGAACACCAACTTTGCCATTCTTACAACAGTCCAGCTTACCCAACCGTTCAACGATCCCATTGGGTTCGGCTCGCATATTGCCAAACTTACAAACCTGCTGGCAGGGGAGAATAAAGTTATTCTGCAAACTTATAACAATTTCAAAAGCTCAAAAAGAACCAAACACCTGTACCGGGTCTTTCCCACTCTGGAAAAAGATAAATACATCCTGGGAGATATCAATCTTGCTTACCCACGCCGCATTGCAGAAATAATGATATATTTCATTGAGAATTTAAAATTAGTAGTTCCTGGCGTGGATTATTTCGACAATCTTTTTTATGCTCCCGATATCAAGTTCTATTCGAACCGGCTACACAACGATCATTTCGATAACCTCAAGTTCATCGGTGATTG
>DAOUUD010000181.1 GCA_030668345.1 Candidatus Cloacimonadota bacterium
GCATATTCCATCCAGAATGCCAGGTTTCTTTTACAGCGCGGAGCCAAAATAATTGTAATTGCTTGTAATACTTCATCTTCTGTGGCATTAAAGCAACTTCAGGATAGCCTGCTTGTTCCTGTTATCGGGGTGATAGAACCCGGAGCAAAAACTGCAGTTAGCACTACCAGGAACGGAAAGATAGGCATCATTGGAACAGAAGGTACCATCCGCAGCAAAGCATATTCCCGCGAAATATCTAATCTTAAAAAGGATTGCCGCGTCTTCAGCCAAGCTTGTCCTCTTCTTGTACCCCTGGCAGAAGAAGGATGGGAAGATCACCCGGTTACCACACTTACAATAAAAGAATATCTTAAACCACTTCTGGACGAAGAAATCGATACTCTTATCCTGGGCTGTACGCATTACCCTATACTGAAAGAAGCAATACAGAAAGTTGTGGGAGACAACATCGTGCTGGTAGACAGCGCAGAAGCTATATCTCAGCAGCTTTATGAGATACTTCCCGATAAAGAGAATGAAGGAATTGGAGAAGATCACTTTTTCGTGAGCGATAACGAAGATAAATTCCGCCAGATAGCTTCCCGGATATTAAATATAAAGATAAGCAAATTGATAAAAGTAAACCTGGGTGAAAGCTGGTATTTATCCTGATGGAAAAATATTCAGAACTTGCCTTTAATATTGTTAACAATCTACTGAAAATTAAGAGTGATGATGTAATCTCTATTTCCGGTGAGATCCATAATGGCAAGAACGCTAATGATCCGCTTGTTGAGCTGCCTTTAATTGAAGAACTCTCGGTTGCCATTCGTAAACGAAAAGCCTTTCCCGTATTGGAAATTTCCACAGAGAACCTGAAAAAACGCTTTTTTGCCGAAATGCCGGATGAAGTTTTTTCGATTCCGCCAAATTACTATAAAAACTGGATTAATTCTATCGATAAGTTCATCGAGATAAGCTGGGAAAGCTATTCCAGTGATTTTCGATCTGTTTCGGAAAAACAGATGCAACAGTTTAAAGATTCTACCAAATCTATCCTGCAATACCTGTTCGATCAGAAGAAGAAGCTCATATTCCTGAACTTTCCCACCCATGAACTGGCAAAATATATAAACAGTAATTATGATTCCCTGCTCAATTCTTATCTGAATGCTGTTGGTTGTAATTATAACCTTTTAAAAATTTACGGAGAAGAGCATCAGGAAAAGTTCTTCTCCTATTCCAACTACATAATTGCTTCACATAGCGAGATCCTGTACCTGAAGATCGACAGGGAAAAAATGGAACTTTATACAGGTGATACAACCGACAACCAGATCATAGTGATACCGACAGGTATTATAGAATTTCCCATTAAACGCGAAAGCTTGAACGGTGTTTTCTTTGCCGAGAAAATATATTACAAAGAAAAAACCTACAATAACGTTAAACTAAAATTTGAAGACGGCACTGTACGTTATGTTGCTTTTATGGAAGATAAAAAAGGTAATTTCCAACTGCAAAACGAGCTGATAAACAGCCACAAGGAATGTTTTCTGACTATCGGGTTCAATAAGGACATTAATTCCTATACAAATTACTTTTCCTACGACAGGTGTATCGATGGAAACATTTCCATAAAATTCATCGATAGAAAATTCCATCCGCTATTTATTTCCAATATGAATTCCGAAATAAGAAAAAGACTTTAAGAGTAACAATGAAAATTGGCTTTGATAATAAAAAATATTTAAAAGAACAAACAAATGCGATCTTGGAAAGAGTACAGAAATTTGATAACAAATTGTATCTGGAATTTGGCGGAAAGATTATCTACGATTACCACGCTTCACGGGTGTTACCGGGCTTTCATCCTAATGTAAAAATGGAACTTTTGCAACAACTCAAAGATAGAGCAGACATCATATTGTGTATATATTCCGGTGATATTGAACGCCGTAAAGTACGAGCCGATTTTGGTATAACCTACGATGCAGATGCCATGAAGCTGATAGATGACCTGCGCGATTGGGGAATAGAAGTGACGGCAGTTGTTATTACCAGATATGAAAACCAACCTGCTGCTACGATATTTAAAAACAAACTCGAGCGCCGCAGTATAAAAGTATATACTCACAAATTCACCAAAGGATATCCCACCGATGTAGATACTATTGTTAGCGACGAAGGATACGGAGCAAACACTTACATTGAAACTACAAAACCACTAGTTATTGTTACAGGTCCCGGACCCGGTAGTGGCAAACTGGCAACCTGTCTCACTCAGATGTATCATGAATATAAACAAGGTATAAAAGCAGGATATGCAAAATTCGAAACTTTTCCCATATGGAATATTCCTCTTAAGCATCCCGTAAATATAGCTTATGAAGCTGCAACTGCCGATCTTAAAGATTTCAATTTGATCGACCCCTTCCACCTGGATTTTTATGGGAAAACAGCAGTAAATTACAATCGTGATGTAGAAGTATTTCCGGTGTTGAAGCGAATCTTAGAGAAGATAACCGGTGGTACTTCGATGTATCAATCCCCCACCGATATGGGAGTGAATAGAGCCGGCTTCGGTATAATGGATGATATAGCAATACAGCATGCATCCATCCAGGAAATTATCCGCAGATTCCTGAGATACAAATGCGAATATGTACTAGGTTTTGTTGATAAAGATACTGTTGACCGCTCTGAACTGATAATGAATGAGGTGAAAGCAAAACCGGAAGCGAGAAGCACTGTGATCCCAGCCAGAAAAGCTGCTGAAGAAGCTGAAAAACAAGGTAAAGGTCATCAGGGAATTTTCTGTGGTTCTGCACTGGAATTGAAAGATGGAACGATAATTACCGGCAAGAATTCATCCCTCGTACATTCGGCTTCCAGCCTGATCTTGAATGCTATTAAAGAACTTGCTGGCATTCCCGATGAAATACACCTACTTTCTCCTATGGTTATTGAATCTATTTTTAATCTGGAAAAAAATATTTTGAATGAAAAATCGGTAAGCCTGGACCTGGAAGAAACACTGATAGCTTTGAGCATTAGCGCTACAACAAATCCAACTTCACAGGTTGCCATGGAAAAATTAAAGGAACTCAGGGGATGTGAAGCTCACATGACACATATTCCCACACCCGGCGATGAAGCTGGTTTACGCAGACTTGGTATCAATCTTACTAGTGATACGAATTTTTCTACCAATAGTTTATTTATGTCGTAGGATGAAGGAAAAAGCATGGCAAAACATATATTCGTAATTGGTGGAGTTCTTTCTTCCCTGGGAAAAGGTATTACCTCCTCATCTATCGGACTTCTGCTTAAAAAAATGGGATACCGTGTAGTTATGCAGAAATTCGATCCTTATCTTAACGTCGATCCCGGTACGATGAGCCCCTACCAGCATGGTGAAGTTTTCGTTACCGACGATGGTGCGGAAACCGACCTGGACCTCGGTCATTACGAAAGATTCATAGGAAGACCGTTAACCAGGAATTCCAATTCTACTTCCGGACAGATCTATGATACTGTTATAAAGAAAGAACGTCGTGGAGATTACCTGGGCAAAACGGTGCAGGTGATACCGCATGTTACCAATGAGATCAAGAAACTTATCTACGATATGGGTAAAGAAAACGATATTGTGATCACTGAAATAGGCGGTACTGTGGGAGATATCGAAAGCCTTCCCTTCCTGGAAGCTGTTCGTCAATTCAGGTTGGAAGTTGGAATCAAGAATTCATTATTTATTTTCCTGACGTATGTTCC
>DAOUUD010000041.1 GCA_030668345.1 Candidatus Cloacimonadota bacterium
ATTATTTTAGAAGAAGACCTGGAAATGGTGGGAAAGGTTTTTAAAGATACATTAGCAGGAAATTCAAATCATTACGAAGTAAGGATTCATGATTCAACCAGAAAAAATATTTTAACTCTTTCCGTTAATACAGCACCAATTTTTGAAGATGGTAAAGTTACCGGAACCGTCAGTTTTGGTCGTAACATCACAGAACAAAAAAGCGCAGAAGAAGCACTTCGTGAAAGCGAAGAAAAATATAGAAATATTTTTGAACACTCACCGTTTGGAATTGTCACATTTGATGATAAAGGAAATCCCATAAATGCAAATAAAGAAGTTCTTAATATTCTTGGTTCTCCATCAATTGAAGACACTCGCCAGATCAATGTTCTGAAATATCCACCCTTACAGAAAGACGGATTTTCATCGAATTTCCTTAAGTGTTTAAAAACAGGTGAAGTTATTAGTGCAGAAACAAAATATATATCAAAATGGGGAAAGGGATCATTTATTCATTATACGATGACACCAATTCATATAAAAGAAAATCGTATTGGTGGGATCCTATCCATTTTCGAAGATATAAGCGAACGATTTTTATCTGAAAAGGCATTACAAGAAAGTGAAAAAAGATTCAGGCAGTTTTTTGCAAATTCACCAGAGTATTGCTTTATAATCTCGTTAGAAGGAACGATACTGGATATAAACAAAAGTGGCCTGAAAGCCCTTGGTTACTTGAAGAAGGAGATCGTTGGGAAACCACTTCTTACCACAATTTATGCACCTTCTTCACAAGAAAAAGCACAGAAATTATTTATTAAATGGAGTACCACCGGTGAACTCAAAAATGAAGAACTTAACATGATTACTAAGGATGGTAAAGAAAGAACTGTACTGCTAAGTGTTGATGCTATAAGAGGTAACAAGGGAGAGATAATCTATTCAATTTTAGCGCAAAGAGACATCACCGAGCGTAAACAAGTGGAAAAAGCTCTAAAAGAAAGTGAGCAACTCTCTCGTGCAGTAGTTGAAGGCTCTCCAATCGGGATATCAGTCAGAAATTGCAACGGTACACTTCTTTTGGCAAACGAAACCTGGCAGACAATTTGGGAATTAACAAATAAGCAAGTTGCCGAGTATTCTAAACCAAGAAAGAATTTGATGATGAATGAAAAAGATGCCTATCTTGGCAAACACATAGAAGAAGTAAAAAAAGTTTATGAAAACGGCGGTGAGTATTTTATTCCTGAAATAGAGTTACTTGGGACAAATAACAAAAAAGCAAAATGGATCTCTCAACATTTTTATGCCATAAAAAATGAAAAAGGTAGTATAGAAAGAGTAGTTATACTAACAGAAGATATTACCGAGCGCAAGCAAGCAGAAAGGATTCAATCAATTTTATATAATATTGCCTATGTTGTGAATACAACTAAAGATATCCATGAACTTTTCAAATCGATTAGAGATCATCTCAGTGCAATTGTGAATACAGATAATTTCTATATTGCCCTCTATGATAAAGATAAGGATACTTTTTCACTTCCTTATCATACAGATGAAAAAGATACATTCGATTCTTTCCCAGCTGAAAAGACACTTACTGCTTATGTAGTAAAAACAGGGAAATCACTTTTTGGTACGGAAGAGCAAAGGGAGAAATTAATTCAAGCCGGAGAAGTAGAGAAAGGAAAAATAGGTGCACATGCAAAAATCTGGGTTGGAGTTCCTCTGAAGTTGGGAAAAGATATTCTTGGTGTAATTGCGGTTCAAAGTTATACTGATGCTTCACTATATTCAGAAAGAGATTTAGAGATTTTAGAATTCGTTTCAGATGAAATTGCTCTGGCTATTGCACAAAAGCAAGCAGAAGAAGACCTGAAAAATAAAAATAAAGAACTTACAGCTTTTAATAAAATTGCTGTAGGAAGAGAAATGAGAATGATAGATCTGAAGAAAGAAATTAATGCGCTTCTTAAGAGTCTGGGAAAAGAACCAAAGTATAAGATTGCAGAATAAATACTTGAGTTAGGAGATTCCGGCAGCTGTCGGATAAACCGGACTTAATTCTGAAATTGCATTCTGAACTCCTCCTATCTGCAATGTGTAAAGTTCAGTCTGCGAAAATAAAGGAAGAAAAATGAAGATACGAACAATGCTCGCAATTTTTTTGCCGGTAATAATTGTGATTATGGCAATTTTAATTCTTATACTCGCTATATATGTTTCTAAAGATGTTATCCAAAGTCAAGTCGGAAATCACTTACTTACAACCGCTCAATCCAGAGCACATAATATTGAAACTCTTTTACATGATTATAAAGACACTGCTCAAGTATTGGCTGTTGGAATTCCTTTTACAAACATATTAGATCGGAACCTTGATTATACTAACCGAATGGATGAATGTGGTCTAAGAATTGAAAGAACTATAGAGTGTAATCCTAAAATTTCCAGGATCAGAATTTTAGATAATAATGGTATAGTGCTTTCTTCCAGCCATAAAGATATTGGTTCTGAGCATAGTAAGGATGAAGTATTCTTGAAAGGACAAGAGGGAGTTTATGTCGGAAAAGTTCATTTTTCCAATTTTACTCAAAATCTTGTTATCAGTATATCAGCACCGATCTTTTTAAGAGGGAAATTATCAGGAGTTTTAATTATCAATTTTAATGTAGAGAAAGAACTGTTTAAAATAATAGCAGATAAAACCGGATTAGGAGAGACTGGAAAGATATTTCTTGTGAATAGAGATGGCTATATGTTAGCTCCTTCCAGAAATTATGATAAAATTCTTTTTGAAACCAATGTAAATACTGAACAGTTAAAATTATGTTTCAGCGAACACATTAAAAATGGACTTCCCTCGCAGATGAAAGAACAGGCAATTATTTATACAAACCATATAAGTAAAGAAGTTCTTGGAACTCACTACTATATGCAGGAAATGAAATGGTGTCTGATTGCAGAAATTGATATCAAAGAAGCATATAAACCTGTAAATAAACTGGTTATGCTAATAATATACATTTTCTTAGTGCTTTTATTTACCAGCATTAGTATTGTCGCGATAGTAACATCCAATATTGTATCACCGATCATGAAATTATATGCTGGAACTGAGGAGGTGATCAAAGGGAATCTGGATTATAAGGTGGGCACAAAGAAAAAAGATGAGATCGGCTTACTCTCAATAGCATTTGATAAAATGACCCAAAATCTGAAAATATCTAAGGATAAAATAGAAAAATATACTGGCGAACTTGAGGAAAAAGTAAAAAAACGAACAACTGAAATAAATGAAAAAATTGAAGAAAGTGAGATTCAGAGATTAGCCACAATTAACATTGCGAACGATCTTGAAGAAATAAATATCTCATTAAATAATGAAATTAGTGAGAGAAAAAAGGCAGAAGAATCTTTGCGGGAAAGCGAGGGGAAATATCGGTTATTGGCAGAGAATACTCTGGATTGTATCTGGAAAATGGATAAAGAACTAAAATTTACATATATTAATCAGTCCATTTTTCCGCTGCTTGGTTATACTCGGGAAGAATGGACAGGAAGCAAATTAGCTGAACATTGTTCAAAAAAAGAAATGCAACATTTTATGGATATAGTAGAAGATGAATTAAGAAAAAAAGATACATACTCTGCAATGTTTGAAATGAATTTAATTCACAAGGATGGCAGAGAGATACCACTCGAGGTTCTCGGTAAAATATTACTCGACGAAAGTAACAAAGTAACCGGATTTCAGGGTAATGCTCGTGATATCACCGAGCGTATACAGGCAGATAGAATACAAAAAACATTATATGACATTTCCAATGCTCTAAATACAATTGAAAATATACATGAACTTTTCAGTAAGATAAGAGAATTTCTGGGCAATATTTTAGATACTACCAATTTCTATGTTGCACTTTACGATGAGAAAACGGATATAATTTCTTTATCCTATATTGTAGATGAGAAGGACAAGGTTTCTTCGTTCTCTGCCGGTAAAACACTTACTGATTATGTAATTAATACGGGTAAACCACTTCTTGCAACAGAGAAAGTTCAAAAAAAATTGATTCATTCAGGAAAAGTGAAGGTAGGTGGAACACCTCCCAAAACATGGCTGGGTGTTCCATTAAAGATTGAAAATAAAGTTACTGGTGTAGTGGCTGTACATAGCTATATAGATGCAAATCTATATTCTGAAAAAGATATGGTGATACTGGAATTTGTATCGGATGAAATTGCTCGCGCTATCATGAGTAAACGAGCTGATGAGGAACTTAAAAAATCCGAGGAAAGTTATCGTGGTCTTTTCAATAGTGCAACCGATGCAATTTATATTCAAGATAAAAACGGGGTTTTCGTAGACGTAAATGACGGTGCTGTAAAAATGTATGGTTATCCACGTGAATTCTTTATAGGTAAAACTCTGGAGTTTCTTTCTGCACCCGGTAAAAATGATATGAAGAAAATATTGAAGATGGTGCAGAAAGCCTATATGGGTAAACCTCAACGATTTGAATTTTATGGATTGAGAAAAAAGGGAGAAGTTTTTCCAAAAGATCTACAATTGAACAATGGTACATATTTTGGTGATAAAGTGGTGATTGCATTTGCTCGTGACATCACCAGACGCAAGCAGATTGAAAGAACACAACAGGCATTGTATAGTATTGCTAATGCTGTAAATACTACTAAAGACCTGCAGGAACTCTTTGATGAAATACGAAAACAACTTAGCTCCGTTATCGATACGACTAATTTTTTTGTTGCTTTCTATGATGAAAAAACAGGAGCACTTTCATTACCCTATGAAAAAGACGAAGAAGATGAATTTGATTCTTTCCCGTCCGGGAAATCCATGACTGCTTATACCATTCAATATGGAAAGCCTTTACTTGCTACAGAAGAATTTATGAACCAATTGAGTGAAGAAGGTAAAATAGACGATATTGGAACAATGAGTAAGATCTGGTTAGGTGTACCTCTGAAGTTTGAAGATAAAATAATTGGCCTTGTTGTGGTTCAAAGTTATGATAATCCTGACCTCTATAATGAAACAGATCTGGAAATACTATCTTTTGTTTCCGATGAGATCGCTCTGGCTATTGAACATAAGAAAGCAGAAGATCAAATAATAAACTCATTGAAAGAAAAAGAGATCCTGCTTATGGAAGTTCATCATCGCGTAAAGAATAATATGCAGATTATCTCCAGTCTACTGAAATTACAAGCAGGATATGTGAAGGATAAACAGGCTCTGGAACTATTTAAAAACAGTCAAAATAGAGTAAAATCAATGTCGCTTATTCATGAGAAGATCTACAGATCTAAAGATCTGGCAAGTGTCGATTTTGAGGATTATGTGAAGAGTTTGTCTTATAATTTGTTCTCAACCTATGGCATTAATACTAATAAGGTAAAGCTTGAGTTGAAGGTCGCAAAACACTCAATTGATATGAATAAAGCGATTCCCTGCGGGTTGATCGTAAATGAATTGCTTTCCAATTCATTGAAGCATGCTTTCCCAAAAGGAAAATCAGGAAAAATAGTTGTAGGATTATCAATTAATAAAAATGATGAATTTGAACTTACCGTAGAAGACAATGGAATAGGGATGCAGAAGGAAATTGACCTGGACAAATTAGACTCTCTGGGACTTCAGTTAATTGATGCACTAACGAGTCAATTAAAGGGTAAAGTCTCTTTTGAAAGTAATAATGGAATGAAAACTCAGCTGGTATTTCCAAGTTAGGATAATTTTAATTACCGGTATCGATTTATTCCTACCCGAGAATTTTTTATAAAATCGAGAAAGATTTTTTGTTCTGTTGTTAATTCCTTTAATTGCTCTGCTTTTTCTATTGCCTGAGAAATATTCAATCCTGATCTGTAAAATATTCTGTAAATGTCTTTAATAGCCTGTAACTGATCTGGAGTAAATCCCTTTCTTTGCAAACCTATAACGTTCAGTCCTTCGATTTTGTAAGGGAAACCAATACCTCTTGTATAAGGAGGTATATCTTTTTTTATTCCGCTGACACCACCCACAAATGCATGAACTCCAATTTGAACAAATTGAGCAATTGCGGTCAAACCGCCCACAATTACAAAATCGTGCAGGTGGCAATGTCCTGCCAGGTTCACAGAATTGGCCATTATCACATTATTTCCTATCTGGCAATTATGCGCTATATGAGAATAAGCCATTAAAAGACAGTTGTTACCTATTGTGGTATATTCATCCATTGTAGCAGATTTATTTACAGTACAGAATTCTCTGAATGAATTATTATTGCCTATTATCAACTGGTAGGGTTCGTCTTTGGCTTTCAAGTCCTGTGAATCGGAACCTATCACAGCTGAATGGAAAAACTTGTTTCCATCACCAATAGTAGTATTGCCATCTAACACAACATTACTCATGAGAATATTGTTACTGCCCAGTTTTACATTTGGCTTGATAATACAAAATGGTCCGATTTCACAGTTGTCACCAATTACAGCTTCAGGAGAGATTATAGCAGTTGGATGTATCCTGGACATCTTATCTCTACTTTTTCATCACCTTTGCCAGGAAATCGCCTTCGCAAACTTTATTGTTTCCCACATAGGCATCACCATGCATTTTTGCCAGTCCGCGTTTCATGGAGATAACTTTCAATTCAAATCTTAATGTGTCTCCTGGAACTACAGGTTTGCGAAATTTCACATTATCGATAGCAGCAAAATAAGCCACAAATTCTTCAGGATTATCCAATGCATTTAGGAGCATAATTCCACCTGTCTGAGCCATTGCTTCTACTATAAGCACGCCCGGCATCACAGGATGCTCTGGAAAATGTCCCTGGAAAAAAGGTTCATTGAAAGTTACATTCTTAATACCCATAATACTTTCACCAGCATCAAATTCTATTATTTTATCGATTAGTAGGAAAGGATAGCGGTGGGGAAGTATCTTCTGGATGGCATTAATATCAAATACTACATTTTCCAGCTTCTTTTTCTGGTATGTCTTCTGCAATTCCTGCTTTTTGCGAAGGTTTCGCAGTTTTTTTACAAGTTCCACATTTGTTTTATGACCGGAACGAGCAGCCAATATATGCCCTTTTATAGGAACTCCCAGAAGTGCAATATCACCAATAAGATCTACTACTTTATGTCGCACAAATTCATTATAATATCGTAGCGGAACATGATTCAAAATGCCATCTGTACCTATAGTGATCTTGCCTTTGTAGCCAAATATTTTTTTCAGTCGCACAATCTCTTCTTCAGGTGTTTCGGGATCAGCTACCACCAGCGCATTATCAAGAGATCCGCCTTTAATAAGTCCTGCTTCTTTCAGCATTATTATCTCATGCAGGAAACAGAAAGTTCGGGCAGAAGCAAAATCTTTTTCAAAATAGCTGAGATCGGGCATCCATGTATATTGTGTTCCCAGTGCTTTTTGTTGGTAATCTACCATGAAAGTTACTTGCAGACTGTCTGAAGGGGTGATGATAATATCTACATTATCGGCAGGAGAAGAATAGGAAACTGCTTTATCAAATTCCAGATATTCACGTTCAGAATCTTGATCTTCAATTCCAGCTTTTTTTAGAAGTTTCAAAAAAACAATAGAACTGCCGTCGGCAACAGGTACTTCCGGACCTGTAACTTCTATGCGCATATTGTCGATATTCAATCCCTTAATAGCAGCAAGCACGTGTTCGATAGTAGCAACAGTGGCTTTTTTGTAGCCGATAGTTGTCCCACGGGAAATATCTATTACATGATCTATGTCAGCGGGAATTTCCGGATGACCTTCGATGTCGGTTCTAATAAATACAATCCCTTCATCTTTGCTGGCTGGTTTGAAAGTTATGGTTGAAACTTCTCCCGAGTGAAGACCCACACCCCTGAAACTTACTTCCTTTTTTATAGTCTTCTTGAATTCCTTCATTTCTTAACCTTTTCGTTTTTCATGATCTTTTTGTAGTATTTCACTACATTTGGAATTTGTTTTTCAGAAGCTAATATGCGTTTTTTCAATCCAGCGTCAATAGCAGGTGTACCAAAATATTTAGCTTTTTTGGGAATTGAATTGCTCACGCCGGATTGGGCGCCTACCATAGCACCATCATCTATCTTCAGATGACCTGCTACTCCTACCTGACCCGCCAGAAAAACCACGTCCCCGATCTCGGTGCTGCCGGCAAGACCCACCTGAGCGCAAAGAATGGAATTCTCTCCGATCTTGCAATTATGTCCTACTTGAACAAGATTATCTATCTTTGTTCCTTTCCCGATAATCGTAGAACCAATGGTCGCTCGATCTATACAAGAACATGCACCCACTTCCACATCATCCTCGATTATTACATTTCCCACCTGTGGAATCTTGTTTTGAATACCTTCGTGAAGAAGATAACCGAAGCCATCTGCGCCGATAACACAACCGGAGTGGATGACCACATTATTCTTGAGGACACAATCTTCGTAAATTGTAGTATTGGGAAAGATATGGCAGTTTTCTCCAATTCGAACGTTTTTCCTGATAACCGAATTACTTTCGATGGTTGTGTTATTTCCAATTATTACATTATCCTCTATAATGCAATTATGCCCGAGATTAGTGTTCCTGCCTATAGTAGCTTTCTTGCTTACCACAGCAGTTTCTGCGATCTTTTCCACCGGTTTTTCCCGACTTAGTTCCAACCAGGTTTTTACCAGCATCATAAAATTGATATAGGGTTTGTCTATCAGTATAAGGTTAGTGTCGGGTTTTTGTTTTGCATCGAAGTCGGCAGGAACAAAAATAAGTCCTGCCTTACATGCATTCAAAGCATCCAGGAATTTGGGATTTTCAAAAAAACAAACAGATTTTTCATTTGCTTCGGCAAGCTCAGCCACATTTGTAAGAACGGTTTTTCTTACTAAAACTATTTCACATTTCAACTGGCTGGCTATCTGTTTAGGAGCCAGAGTGACTTCGAATACTTTCATTTATTTTTATTATTCGGTTTCTATTGCTTTATCCAGTTCATCTATGATCATATCTGTAATATCAAGACTGGGTTTGGCGTAAAGTAAGCCACCGGTAGCAGCATCGAAAATGATGGTATAATTATTTTCTACTGCTACTTTTTCGATAACAGTCTTCAGTTTATTCAGAATCGGTTCCAGAAGTTCATTCTGCTTCTGAAAGAATTTTCCATTCTCACCAAAAATTTCTTCGATCTTTGTTTTTCGTTGCTGATCGAGTGCCATGATCTTTTCTTCTGCTTCTTGTTTACCAGATTCGGTCAGGATCATTTTTTTGCTTTCATAATCAGCAACCAGAGTATTGATCTCAGTTTCGATATCAGTGATCTCCTGCTCCCATTTCTGTTTTTCGTTCATCAGGATGGTTTGCGCTTCTGTTGTTTCCGAACTGGTCATCATAATTCTATCCGTGTCGATATATGCCATCTTAGAAGTTTCTGCAAAAACAGCAACACTAAGAAGCGACACCAGAACCATTATTAACAAAATCTTTTTCATAAATACTCCTCCAATTTTATTTTAATGTTAACAAAAACCTTTTCTTTATTGTATAACTGGAAGTCAATATAAAAAATTTGTTATACCCTCCATCAAAATAAACCTTTTTATTCTGTTTTAGGAAGAATGGATTATTCCTGTATTATGTAATGAGCTTCTTTTTATTTGATAATATTATACTAACAATCTTAATGAAGGAGTTTATTCATAATATCATATTTCATAACGAAATACAGATATCGCTTATTGTCATATTTAGTATACATTCTAAAGGAAAATACATTTTGTTGACATTGGAAGATATGAAAAGATATTTGATTTGTAATTTATGATATTGTTCTCATTGGAGGCTAAATGAGGTTCAAGGTGTTCGTATTTCTGCTTCTATCTTTTTCTTTACTGAGCGCAGGAATATATGTTCTGGAAGAAACTTCCGACAGGATAGTGGTTAAAATTACATTAGATGACATGACGATTGAAGATGGTAGCGACTTTACTTATATTAATGTTTTAGATTGGACAAGAGAAGATTTGCCGGGTGCTCCTGACCTGGCTTTTAAAATACTGAATATTGCTATTCCTCCTCATGGGTATATTAAAACTAAGGTTCTTTCGCAAAACGTACAAAGAAAAATGCTCAATAAACCTGTATCACCTGTTCCAACTATCCGAAAAGGTGGGAAAACTTATGACTATATCTTCGAGATCGATCAAGATCTCTACTCCCGCGGTCGAGATGAAATGATTCAGGTGCAGGAAGAAACACGGGCAGGATTTTTTACTGTACTCCCTATCAAATTCTCTCCTTTCAACTATGATGCAGCTACGCATGAATTAATTTATTGCGATGAACTGGTACTTCAGATCGATGTTACAGGGGAAACATCATTTCATAACCGGCTTTCCGGTAAATTTGAAAGTGTATATCTAGATTTTATCTTAAATTATAAATCAGCAAAATACTGGAAAACTAAAGCTTCCAGAAAGATCAATTCGATCCCGTTCGAGAAATCTGATTTCTGGTATAAATTTGAACTTACACAGGATGGATTATATGAACTCACTTTTGATGAATTATCTCAGTTACCACCATTTGCCGATCCTGCTTCTGTGCGTATTCTTACAATGTATCGGGAAATCGTTGCTAATGATCCACAACGATATTCTTTCAAACTTAAAGAAGTTCCTGTTTACATGGAAGATGGTAACGACGGGTCCTTTGACAAAGGTGACAGGATCTTCTTTTTCAGAGAGAATTATGAAGCTCCCGAACTAATTCAACATTCAGAGAAAAAGATTTTCTGGCTTACAATTGGTGGTGAATATACCAATGAACCTTTACGATTGAAAGATATAAAAAACGTAAATACTGCTGAGCGAGTAGAAAATTTTATCAGAAGATTACCAGAAATTCCTTCCCGGGGAAGAGGGGGAAGAGAAGGTATTGAGTGCATAATCATCTATCCTGAGCA
>DAOUUD010000039.1 GCA_030668345.1 Candidatus Cloacimonadota bacterium
AGTAGTTAGTGCCCAACCTTACCCTGTGTGGGGGGAAGGAAAGGGCGGGCGTCCACCCGAAGGTAGGGGGGGGTGTTTGCCTTAGAAAGCCTCTGCTTACAAAAATACCAATTTTCATGATGTTGAACAGGGACGATTCAGAAAGAACAAGACTGGCAAACCTCCTGAAAAAAGAACTGAATAAGTTTGATATAGAATGTAAAATAATCGAAAGTCCTGCCCGGACGGGTGGGGGCACACTCCCTCAGCTTCAATTGAAAAGTAAAGCTGTAATGCTGGTTTCCGCTGATAAGAAATTTGCAAAAAGGATCTTTTCCGGACTTCTGAAACTTGATCGTCCCATTCTGGGAATCTTACGTGAAGGCAATCTGCTGTTCGATGTGCAGAGCATTTTTGAAAAAGATATTCCATTTATCGCAAAAGCAATAAATTCAATTATAAATCATAAAATCAAATAATTGCTGATTTATAATAATTTTAAATAAAAGGAGTCATTATGAAAGAGAAGTTAATTTGTTTTATTGTGTTAATGTTCTTGAGTTTTAATTTATTCTGTGTTTCAAGCAGGAAACTATTGAAACAGGAATTAGCAAGAAAAGAGTATCAGGTAAAGGTGTTAAAGAAAAGTTGCGAAAGACAGAAACTGGAATCTATTCTCACGAAAAAAGCTGACGTGCTCTATGCTGAATATCAAGAACTTAAAGAAAGGAATAAGGAAAAAAGGCTGCATATAAACATCGATAAAGCTTTCATCCTTTATAGGTTAGCCCTCAGTTTGTACGATCTGGAAAGAAGTCAGGAACAGCATGACAGGCAGGTTGAATCTCTTAAGATAACAAGGAAACAGCTTGAATATCTCAAAGAAGATTTTAAAGAATTGAAATTGGAGCTTCAAAAATGAAAAAGAATATATACAAACTAGTATTTTTATTAATATTTCTAACCTTTAATGTGTATTGTTGGTCAGAAGAATTCACAATGGAAAAACTTGATGAGTTTAAAGCAGAACTCACAAAAACTTACCAGGAATATCTGGAAGCTGGAATTGCCCGTGAAGTTGATCTCTATCCGATAGTACTCGCAAGGATTGAAATGGCGATCGAACTTTATTCCGATAACCTTTATAGCCAGGAAGCTGAAGAAGAATTTGAAATGCTCCAGCTATTAACAGAAGCTGCGAAGATTCAAATGGTAGCAGCAAAAAATTATGCGGTAAACCTGGAAGTGCAGAAAGAAGGTGAAGAAATCCTTCGAGAAATAAATGAGATGAGAGAAGAAATAAACAAGATTAAGCAGAGATTGGCAAACGAAAAAGCGATCCGTATTCAAAAAGAGCTTGCAGAAAAAAAAGCAGAAGCTGAACGTAGATTCTACAAACTTCAGAATGAACTTATAAATGTGAAAAGAGATGCTCGCGGAACTATTATATCCATGTCTGATATCCTTTTTGATATCGGTAAAGCCACCCTTCCCTGTGAGCTAAAAATCAGTCTGGCAAAAGTAGCAGGTATACTGCTTGTGTATCGAGATTCTCGAATAATTATTGAAGGTCATACAGATAATACAGGTTCTGCTGAATTCAACCAAATATTATCGGAAGATAGAGCATATAATGTTAAGGAATTCCTTATAGAACTTGGAGTTGATGAACATAGACTTAGTTCTACCGGGTATGGTTTCAGAAGACCAATTAGAGCTAATTTTACCAAAGAAGGAAGAAAACAAAATCGACGCGTAGATATAATCGTTTCGGATTTATAAGTATTCTAATTATTTTGGAGAATAATTATAATGAAACTAACAATTAGATTAAAGATGATCATTTTCTTCCTGCTGGTAATAGTATTTACAGGTTTAACAGCTACGCTTGTTGGAGTGCATCTGATCGGTGACAGGATTGTGAAACAAGCCCAGAAAAAAGTGAAATTAGACCTTAATACAGCAAGGGAAATTTATAATGAAAAAACCAGGGAAGTCGAAACTTCCATACGCCTGACAGCTTTGAGATTTTTTATTAAAAATGCCTTCATGAAACAGGATATCCAATCTTTAGAAAAAGAACTTAAGAAAATCAGCGAAGTAGAATCTTTGGATTTTCTTACTCTCACAGATAAGAATGGAACAGTTCTTCTGCGAGCAAATAATCCTGAATTCTTTGGTGATAGTCTGGCAGATGATGAAATTGTGGAGAAAGTAATAGATGAAGAAAAAACAGTAGCAGCAACCCAGATATTTTCTGAAAATGAATTATCCCTTGAAAACGAGGAACTTCCTGAGCAAGCTCGAATTGAATTAATTAAAACACCTAAAGCAAGAAAAAGACTGGAGCAGGAGGAAACTTCCGGAATGATCATAAAGGCGGCAGCTCCCATTTTTGATTACGAAGGTAATTTAATCGGAGTACTATATGGTGGAGTTTTACTGAATAGAAATTTTGAAATCGTTGATAAAATTAAAGATATTGTGTATCGAAGAGAAACTTACAAAGGGAAAGATATTGGTACAGCAACCATTTTTCAGGATGATCTTCGCATCTCAACCAATGTTGAAACAATTGATGGGGAAAGAGCAATTGGAACGCGGGTTTCGGAAGAAGTTTACAATCAGGTACTGATCAAAGGAAATCCCTGGATTCATAGAGCTTTCGTTGTTAACAATTGGTACATTACTGCTTATGAACCAATAAAAAACATTAATGATGAGATTATTGGTATTTTGTATGTGGGAATTCTGGAAGAAGAATTTACAGATATGAAACGAGATACCTTGTTGACTTTTCTGTTGATTACATTTGCCGGTGTTATAGTATCTTTTTCAATTTCCTATTTTCTTGGGAATAGTATAATCAAACCGATAAAGCGTCTTGTTACTGCATCGCATAATCTGGCATCAGGAGATTTAAGCCATCGAGTTGAATGTAAATCCAAAGATGAATTTGCTGAATTGGGCAGTACATTTAATCTTATGGCAGATTCCATCAGGGAAAGAGACCAGAAATTACTGGAATATACACAACAGAAAATCATGGAATCAGAAAGACTGGCAATAGTTGGCCAATTGGCTGCAGGTGTGGCTCATGAAATTAATAATCCGCTCGGCAGCATTTTAATTTATAGCAGCCTGATCTTAGAGGATTTGCCTGAAGGCTCTCCTGAAAAAGAGAATCTGCAAAAAATTGTGGAGCAAACAACCAGGTGCAAGAAAATCGTAAGAGGACTACTCGATTTCTCCCGTCAAACAGAACCGGAGATGAAGCAGGATAATATTCATCATGTTATCGAGGATATGCTTTCGCTCGTAAAAAATCAAACTTTATTTCTGAATGTTAAGATTTCTAAAAAGTATGATCTGACAATTCCCAATATCATGTTCGATAAAGCTAAGATTCAACAGGTATTTGTTAATATCCTGCTTAATGCAGTGGAATCAATGGAAGGTAAGGGAGAATTAACCATTGAAACCTGCTATTCTACTGATAAAAAATTTATAAATGTGAATTTTACAGATACCGGTTACGGCATTAAAAAAGAAAATATTAAGAAAATTTTTGATCCTTTTTTCTCGGCAAGCCACAAACCTCACAGCACAGGTCTGGGACTATCAATAAGTTATGGAATCATCAAAAAACACAAGGGGAATATCAGTGTTGTGAGTGAAGTTGGAAAAGGTTCCACTTTTGTTATCAGTTTACCTATAGAGGAGCAAAATGGATAGACTAACCAATGTATTAGTTATTGACGATGATAAACATATACGTGATGCATGCCGTCAAATCCTTGTCAAAGACCATTATGACGTGACTGAAGCTGAAGATGGGCTTCAAGGTCTGGAGTTTCTGAAAAATAAGGTTTATGATATTGTTATCCTTGATTTGAAAATGCCGGGTATTAGCGGTATGAGTGTCTTGAAAAAGATAAAAGAGAATTATTCTGATACAGTTGTAATTGTTATTACCGGATATGCTACAGTTGAATCGGCAGTGGAAGCTATGAAAATTGGTGCTAATGATTTTCTTCCCAAACCTTTTACACCAGATGCATTAAGAGTAATTATAAAACGTGTGGTTGAAAAAAGAACACTTTTAATAGAGAATATCTATCTTCGCGATCAGTTAGATTCATATATTGGAATGGATGAGTTCATCGGTGAAAGCAAACCAATGATAAAAATAAAAGAATTGATAAGAAGAGTAGGTCCATCTGATAGTACAGTTTTAATTTCAGGTGAAAGTGGAACAGGAAAAGAACTGGTTGCCAGAGCAATTCATCGAAACAGTTCACGAAAAAATAAACCTTTTGTAACTATAGATTGCGGAAGCCTGGTGGAAACCCTTTTTGAGAGTGAACTTTTTGGACACGTTAAGGGTTCATTCACAGGAGCAATTGCTTCCAAACATGGCAAATTTGAGTTGGCGAATACTGGAACTCTATTTTTTGACGAAATTGGGAATATCGGTACGAATATTCAAGGGAAACTTCTGCGAGCAATTCAGGAAAGTGAAATTACGAAAGTTGGAGGTAACCAGACAGTAAAAATTGATGTTCGAATTATTTCAGCAACAAATATAGATCTTGTCGAAGGCATTAAAGAAGATACATTCCGTGAAGACCTTTTTTACAGGTTAGCTGTGATACCCATAAATTTACCTTCGCTTCGGGTTCGAAAAGATGATATCCCTTCTCTGGTAAATTATTTTTTAAATAAATATAACCAAAAAAGAGGGAAAAAAATAAAATCAATTTCCCCAAAGGCTATGCAAGCTCTTATTGATTATGATTGGCCCGGAAATGTAAGGGAATTGCAAAATACCATCGAACGTTCAGTTGTACTTACTAAAAGTGATATTATAGAGCCAACAGATATTTTTCATTTTTCATTTGTTAGTTTAAAAAACTATTCTACTACTTTAGTTTCTGCTGAAAGAGAACACATAATAAAAATTTTAAGAGAATGTAATTGGAATAAAAGTAAAGCAGCAAATTTGCTCAAAATTGACCGTAAAACGTTACGTCAGAAGATTGATAAATATAAATTAGAATCTGGAGATTAATTCCCCAGCATTGAGGATAAAGTCCTCAGAAGTTTGTAAAAATTAAGTATTTACTTCTCCTGTATATTTATATGAACAAACTGTAATTTATTATATTTTAGAAACTTAGGAGACTTCTATTTTATCTCTGGTTTTGTGGTATAGATCTTGCCATATCGTTATAGCATGAAAACAGAAAATGATAAGATTTTAATAATTGATGATGAGCAATATATTTGCGATTCCTGTCGTCAGGTTTTTGTTAAAGATGGTTATCAGGTTGATATAGCTAATGATGGTATTTCAGGATTAAAGAAAATCAAAGAATTAAAACCACACCTTGTTTTTGTGGATCTCAAAATGCCCGGAATGAGCGGCATGGAAGTTCTGGAAGAGATAAAAAAGATCGATCCGACAATTGTCTCAGTAGTCATAACCGGATATGCCACGATAGAATCAGCAGTGGAAGCTATAAAAAGGGAAGCATACGATTTCTTACCTAAACCATTCAATCCTGATGAACTCCGATTAGTTACCGGCAGAGCTTTAAAAAGAAGGAAGCTAATTCTCGAAACAAATAGAATACGTGAAGAAAAAGATAGAATGAAAGAAAATTTCATCAGTATGGTCTCACATCAGCTTAGAACTCCGCTGGTTGCTGTTCAACAATATTTTGAAGTAATTCTCGGTGGTATGGTAGGTGCTGTTTCTGAAGAACAAAAAAATATGCTGAATCGCTCAAAAATCCGTATTGATGAATTGATAAAACTTATTAAAGAATGGCTCGACTTTGCCAAAATCGATGCAAATAAGCTGGTGTCTGAATTAAAGCCAACAGATTTAATTCCAATCCTATCCAGAATCCCGGATACTTTGCAATCATTAGCTAAACAAAATAATGTAAATGTAAAAATGGATATTCCGAAAAACCTGGCATTTATATCCGGCAATGTAAATACTCTGGAGCAGGTATTTCTTAATTTAGTGGAAAATGGTATCAGGTATAATATAGATGGTGGGAACGTAACCATCTCAGCACAAATGGAAAACGGGTATGTGAAGATTGATATTTCCGATACCGGAATTGGAATTTCTCAGCATGAATTGCCATTTATATTTGATCAATTCTATCAGGTAAATCCACATAATAGAACAGATGGGACTGGTTTAGGTTTGTCCATTGTAAAAAGGATTATTGATGCCCATTACGGAGAAATCAAAGTAACAAGCGAACCCGGTAGAGGAACGGTTTTTTCAATTCTTCTGCCAGAAATAAAGGAGGAAAAAAATGAAAGGTAAGATCTTAATGATCGATGATGATGGAGATTTTCGTGAAGCCACATCCAAAATACTCAAATTCAGAGGATATGATGTAGTAGCCGCAGCAAACGCAAGAGAAGCCAGGTTGATGTTGAAAAAGGAAAAACCCGATTTGATCATCCTGGATATAATGCTTCCGGATTATGACGGTTTTTCATTATGCACGGAAATTAAGGAAAACACTGATTTCTTTGAAATTCCCATCTTGATTCTAACATCCATAAGTGACAAGAAAGCTCAAAAGCAATATGCGGAAAAAATTGCACTTCATCATCAGGCAGATGAATTTGCAGATAAACCCATAGATCCCAAAGAATTGATCGCTCGGGTTCACGGTTTGATCACCCGCAGCAAAGCTATCAATTCGGAATTTTCCGACAAGCCTAAGATATTGTTCATAGATAGTGATCATGATTTTATGCGTTCCATGCGAAATGCTCTGGAAGGAAAAGATTATGAAGTTGAAACTACCGATACTGGAAAAGGCGGTATAATGATGGTTAAAACCATGTCTCCACAGTTGATAGTCATTGATCCGATTCTTCCGGATATAGATGGGTTTTCTGTTTGCCGTGAACTGAAATCCGATAAAAAAACATTTAATATTCCCATTCTTATGGTTACTGCTTTCACTACTCAATTGAGTGAACCTGACTTTGCCAAAACCCTGGCTGCAAATCATAAAGTGGATGAATTCTTACAAAAACCCATAAAACCTGAACAGCTTCTGGAAAAAATACAAAAGTATGCTTAATCTAAAAATCTTACTTATCGACGATGATTCGGATTTTCGAATGTCGGTTCAAATCATTCTTGAAAGCAAAGATTATGATGTGATTACAGCATCAAATGGTAGGGAAGGATTCACAAAAGCAAAATCAGAAAAACCGGATCTGATCATATTAGATATTATGCTCCCGGATGGGGATGGCTTTTCAATCTGCAGAGAACTGAAAGAAACTCCTGAAACTTTTCAAATACCTGTTATTATCCTGACCTCTATGAGTAAAAAAAAGGGGAACAGTTATGCTGATGTAATTGCTTACTGCCATAAAGCAGATGAGTTTATGGAAAAACCTGTAGAAAAAGATGAACTGCTATTTAATGTTAAGAAGTTACTGAAAAAAAAAAATTTTAAATCCCAAAAACTGACAGGAAAGAAAAAAATCCTTATTACTGATTGTGATGCGGATTTTGTATCAGGAATGGAAAAGGTTCTGCTATCGAACAATTTTGAAGTATTTGTGGCAGAGAGCGGTATAGAAGCACAGAAAATGGCACAGGCTTTTTCTCCGGATCTGGTTCTTCTGGAAATAACACTTCCCGATAAAGATGGATATTCAATATGTTACGAACTCAAAAGAAATCCGGAGACCTCACAAATACCCGTTGTTATCGTGAGTTGTATCGATAATAAACTTGTCAGTTCAGATTTTGCATCACGACTTGCAAAAGAACATCGGGCAGATATGTATATTTCTAAACCGGTAGAACCAATGGAACTTCTAAAAACAATTAATCAAATTCTATAGGTTTAAATTCATGAAAGAAATGAAATCGTTAAATGAAATTACAATAAAATTAAAGAATACCAGAAGAAAACTCGTGGTAGCTGGCGGTAATGCTCCTTCAGTTATTCAGTCGGTAGCAGAAAGTGTAAACGAAGGATTTATAGAAGCAACTCTGGTTGGAGATAGAGAAGAAATTCTAAAATTATCGGAAGAATGTAATTTAAGTACAGATTTATGGAATATCGTTGATGAGAAAGAACCGGTAAAAATAGCAGCAAAATCAGTTGAATTAGTTAGATCTAAAAAAGCAGATATATTGATGAAAGGGTTTATCAGTTCTGCTGATTATTTGCATGCTATTCTAAATAAACAATATGGATTAGTAGAAGCAGGAGGATTTCTTACACATATTGTAATTATGCAAATTCCCAAATATCATAAACTTCTTATTATCTCCGATGCTGCTATTTTGGTACAACCTGATCTATCCCAGAAAATAACCATGTTAAAGTCTTGTATTAATATTGCCAATAAAATGGGCATATCAAAACCCAAAGCTGGTATCATTTCCTGTGTTGAAAAACCGAGTTTCAAAATAGATTCAACCATCGATGCTTCGATTATAAAGAAAATGGTTGAGCGAGGGCATCTCGAAGGAGTTGAGGTTGATGGTCCACTTGCATTAGACCTGGCAATATCAAAAAGCTGCGCAGAAGAAAAAAAATTCAAAAGTCCGGTAGCCGGGGATTGCGACATTTTAATTTTTCCTGATATATGTACCGGAAATGTGTTTTTCAAAACTCTAACAACCCTGGCTGATGCTAAATTAGCAGCAGTTGTTATGGGTGCTTCAGTTCCCTGTATTTTAACTTCAAGAGCAGACACTAAAGAGTCAAAATTTCTCTCTATAGCTCTTGCTTCATTTCTTTCAAAAAATAAATAGGAGTAAAAATGATTAATAAAGAGAAAAAAAACAAAACCAGGATTTTTATTGTTGATGATGATCCTGATTATCTTTTAGCTACAAAAACTATTTTAGAAAAAAATTCTTATGAATGTTATAGTGCCTATTCAGCAAAAGAATTCCTGGGGAAAGTTAAGGATGTAAAACCCGATTTGATCCTTTTGGATGTTATGATGGAGAGCGATATTGCCGGATTGGTGGTGGTAAATAAACTCCGCAATCCGGATAGGGATTCTGAATTTTATGAAGTTTCCAGGGTTCCGATTTTGATCGTGACCTCCATGCAAGAGGTTATGAAGGTAAATATCAGTGAGATTGCTGGTACAAAGCTTTTGCCTGTAGATGGTTTTCTGGAAAAACCGGTTAAGTATGAAGAACTTTTAGCAAAGGTAAGATCCTTAACAAAAACCGTTTCACTGGAAGAACTGCTGGCAAAAGCTCAAAAACCAAGTGAAGATGCCATGAAACTTCATCCCTTTTATCGTGGGAAATTATCGGTTATACCCAAATGCTGCATCAGGAATTTTGATGATTTTGCCATCTGGTATACACCCGGAGTTGCAGCTCCCTGTAAAGATATTTATGCCAATCCGGAAAAAGTATATGAACATACGAATAAATCCAATTTTGTGGCTATTGTTTCTGATGGAACCAGAGTTCTGGGTTTGGGTAATATCGGACCCGAAGCAAGCTTACCGGTTATGGAAGGTAAAGCGATTTTATTCAAATATCTGGGAGGGATAGATGCTTTCCCAATATGTATAGACGCCCATGAACCTGAAGATATTATTACTTTTTGTAAATGGCTGACCCCTACTTTTGGAGGGATAAACCTGGAAGATATCGCCAAACCAAAATGTTTTCATATTTTAGATACTCTTCGTAAAGAAATGAGAATTCCTGTGTGGCATGATGATCAACAGGGCACAGCAGCAGTAACGCTGGCAGGTTTGATAAATGCTCTGAAAATCGTTGGGAAAAGTAAAGAAGAGGTAAAAATAGCAATGATTGGTGCAGGAGCATCAAATATAGCTATTTCAAGAATAATGATCGTTGCTGGATTTCCACCTGAAAACATTATAATGGTGGACACAAAAGGTATTTTACATGAAGGCAGAAGAGAACTAAACACACCTGAAACTAAAGAAAAATGGAATATGTGTATAATCTCAAATAAAGAAGGAAGGAAAGGTGGAATTGCGGAAGCAATGAAAGGAGCTGATGTCTGCATATCTCTTTCCACACCCGGACCGGATGTTATCAAAAAAGAGTGGGTAGCTTCTATGAATAAAGATGCTATCGTATTTGTTTGTGCAAATCCTGTTCCCGAAATCTGGCCCTGGGAAGCAAAAGAAGCCGGTGCCAGAATTGTAGCAACAGGCAGGTCAGACTTTCCCAACCAGGTAAATAATTCTCTCGGTTTTCCCGGTATATTCCGTGGCACTCTGGATGTAATGGCAAGCACGATTACAGATGAAATGTGTATTGCCGCAGCTTACGAACTTGCCAAATGTGCTGAAGATAAAGGTCTTTCAGAAGATTACATTATTCCCAGAATGAACGAATTTGAAGTTTTCCCCAGAGAAGCTGTTGCAGTTGGAATGAAAGCAATTGAACAAGGAATTGCCAAAATAATAATGACCAGAGAAGAGCTTTATAAGAAATCATCATCAATTATTAGGAAAGCAAGAGCAGAAGTGGATTCCCTGCAAAATCAGGGATTCATAGAATTACCAGAGCCTGAAAATGAATAACAGAAATTGTTGAGTAGAAAAAGAGGAGCTAAAAAGTGATTATCCTTTGTTTGAATTGTGGAAGTTCATCTGTAAAATATAGTTTATATGATTGGGAAAAAAAGCAGACATTGGCTACAGGTATTGTTGAAAGATTAGGTCTTTCCGATTCAAAGTTTATTTATGAAGTTTCTGGAAAGGAGAAGATGGAGAGTATTCAATCCTGTCCTGACCACAGGGCAGCTATTCAGCTTATAATGGAACTGCTGGTAAGTAAAGAATATGGAGTGATAGAAGACCTTTTGGTAATTTCAGCGGTTGGACACCGCGTTGTTCATGGTGGTGAGAAATTTTCCAGGTCTGTGATCATTACAGATGAAGTTTTGAATACTTTCAAAGAATTAACTGAGTTGGCTCCTTTGCATAATCCTCCGAATATCCTTGGAATTGAAGCAGCCAGAGAATTAATGCCAGATGTTCCCCATATAGCTGTTATGGACACAGCCTGGCATCAAACAATGCCAAAACATATTTATATGTATGCTTTACCTTATGAATGGTACGAAAAATACAAAATCAGAAGATATGGATTTCACGGAACATCGCTCTTATATGTTTCCAGAAG